>JAASTF010000060.1 GCA_021767525.1 Paracoccaceae bacterium | reverse complement strand
TGAGGTCAGCTGTTTCGACGTGACCAGGATATCGGGGCTGAATCCCATTTTCTCGCAGCCGAAAGTGGTGCCCAAACGGCCGAACCCGTTGATCACCTCGTCCGACACCAGCAAGATGTCATACTTGCGGCACAGCGCCTCGATCCCCGGCCAATAGCCCTCGGGCGGCACCATCACGCCGCCTGCGCCCATCACCGGCTCGCCAATGAAGGCGGCGATGGTTTCGGGCCCTTCGCGCAGAATGGTTTCCTCGGCCTCATCCAGCAGGCGCTGGGTGAATTGCGCCTCGGTTTCGCCGTCGTTGCCGAAGCGATAGAAATGCGGGCAGGTCAGGTGCACCACCGGGATCGCGGGCAGGTCGAAATGCTTGTGGTTGTAGGGCAGGCCCGTCAGGCTGCCCGAGGCGACGGTGATCCCGTGATAGCCCTTGGTGCGGGCCAGGAATTTCTTTTTCTCGGGCCGGCCCAGCGCGTTGTTGTAGAACCAGACCATTTTCACGACCGTGTCGTTCGCCTCGGACCCGGACGAGGTGTAGAAGACGCGCGTCAGGTGCTCGGGCGTCATCTCGACCAGTTTTTCGGCCAGGCGGATCGACGGCTCGTGCGATTTGTGGGCGAAGGTGTGGTAATAGGGCAGCTTTTGCATCTGGGCCATCGCGGCATCGCACAGGCGCTGCTCGCTGAACCCGACGGCGACCGACCAAAGGCCCGACAGTGCCTCGATGTATTTCTTGCCGGTCGAGTCGTAGACATGAATTCCCTCGCCCCGGTCAATGACCAGCGGACCCTGCTTTTCGTGTTTGCGAGCATCGGTATAGGGGTGAAGCGTGGTGCTGATATCCGCGATATGCAGCGAGTTGGACAGGGGCGTTGTCATGGCGCGACTCCGTTTCGATAAAGGCGAATTGCCCCAATCCATACGGGTTGACCCGAATTGACGCTAGGAAAATCTGATCAAATTCGGCGCGGCCGTCAGCATTGCACCGCCTTGCATCACGAACGAGCAGGTCGGGCGTAATTGCGGTCGAAATAGATCAGCGGGCGTTCGTCGCGCACAAGGCGCACGGCCTCGACCTCGCCCACGAACACGCGGTGCGAGCCGACCAAGATGTCATGCACTAGCTTGCAATCAAAGGCCGCGATCGGGTCGGCCAGCATCGGACAGCCGGTTTCGCCCGGGTGCCATTCGCCCACGCTGAACTTTTCCGCGCCGGTCAGCCCGGTGCGCCCTGCGAAAACGTCGGAAATCTCGGCCTGGTCCTCGGCCAACAGGTTGGCGCAGAAAGCCCGGTTCGTGCGGATCAGATCGCAGGCCGAGGCACCGCCATGCACGCATACCAGCAGCGATGGCGCCGGTGTGTCCACGCTGACCGATGTCATGGCCGACACGGTGACGCCCGATTTGCCCCCGATCCCGTCGGTGGTGACCACGCAAACCGATTGCGCCGCCTTGGCCATGCCTTGCAGGAATTCCGTTTTCATACCGTCATCTGCCCCAATGTCGCGCGGCCCGGCCCGCGCCTGTTTGGCTAATCCCGTCAGGCGGCGGGCGCAACCCGTCCGCTTGCAAATGCTGAATGTGGGACATCAGCCGCCGGGGGCAAGAGTTTTCGCGCCGAATGCATCTGGCGACCCCGGCAGGATTCGAACCTGCAACCTGCCCCTTAGGAGGGGGCTGCTCTATCCAGTTGAGCCACGGGGCCACACCCCTGTTTCTTAGCCGTCGGCCCACGCTTGAACAAGAGACCCGGTTCGCGCTAACACTTGAATATTCAAGAAAACAGGACAGTCCCAGATCATGTCGCGTCCGCAGAACCGCCCCCTGACCTTGCGTGACGTGTCCGAGGCGTCGGGCGTCAGTGAAATGACCGTCAGCCGTGTGTTGCGCAACCGCGGCGATGTCAGCGCGGCCACCCGGGAAAAGGTGCTGAAGGCGGCGAAATCGCTGGGATACGTGCCCAACCGCATCGCCGGATCCCTGGCAAGCCAGCGGGTGAACCTGGTGGCGGTAATCATCCCCTCGATGTCGAACATGGTATTCCCCGAGGTGATGACCGGCATCAACCGCGTACTGGAAGACACACCGCTGCAACCCGTCGTGGGCATCACCGACTACCTTCCGGAAAAAGAAGAGAAGGTTCTTTATGAAATGCTGTCCTGGCGGCCCTCGGGCATCATTATCGCCGGGCTGGAACATTCCGATGCCAGCCGCGCCATGCTGCGCGCCAGCGGCATCCCCGTGGTCGAGATCATGGACACCGACGGCACGCCCGTCGATGCGATGGTCGGCATCAGCCATCGCCGCGCAGGGCGCGAAATGGGCGAGGCGATATTGAAGGCCGGCTATCGGCGGATCGGGTTCATGGGAACCAAGATGGCGCTGGACCACCGCGCAAGAAAACGGTTCGAGGGGTTCACCCAGGCGCTGGCCAAGGGAGGCGTGGAAATCGCCGACCAGGAGTTCTATTCCGGCGGCTCGGCCCTGTCGAAAGGGCGCGAGATGACCGCCGACATGATGGCGCGCACGCCCGATCTGGATTTTCTTTATTATTCAAATGACCTGATCGGCGCAGGCGGGATGCTTTGGCTGCTGGAACAGGGGTATGACATCCCCGGGCAGATCGGCCTGGCCGGGTTCAACGGCGTTGAACTGTTGCAGGGTCTGCCGCGCCGGCTGGCCACGATGGATGCCTGCCGGGCAGAAATCGGGCGCCGCGCTGCGGACATCATCGTTGCGCGCACCGCCGAGCCGGCTCAAGAGGCCGAGACGATCATAACCCTGACACCGACGATCCAACAAGGCGACACGCTGCGCCCGGTTTGACCCGGCTTCAATAGCGCAGAAAGAAGCGCCCGGCCGCGCCGCGCCGGCTGGACAGGCCGCTATCGTCGAAAACCTGCAGGACGTTCAGCAACCGCCATCCGTCACGCTGCAACCGGCCGGCCAACTGCGCCTGGGCGTTCGCGCGTGTGCAATCGCCGTTTATCTGAGCCACACCATAATGCAGCTCAAGCGGGTTGTCCCGCCGCGCCTTGTAATCGGCATAGCAGGCCGCCTGCGCGGGAACCGCCAGAAAGATGCCGAACAGCGCGGCGACAAGGATGGTTTTGCGTGTCATGGCGAGAGAATGACCACAGCCCCCGGGATATTCAATATCTCACCCCGGTTTAGGGCCTGATATCCGATAACACCCCGCCGTTATTGCCTGTCCGGCGCGGTTTGGCCCAGCCTGATCCCACCTTAGCAGGGCGGCCTATCCCGGCCGGCCCGATCAACCGAAAAGGAGGGCAACTCATGTCCCGCAAATTCATCGCCACCATTCTGGCCGCGGCCCTGACCATCACCAGTTTCACCGCGGCGCCTGCGCGTGCGGACACCAAGGATGTGGCCAAGGCCCTGGCCGGTATCGCGGCACTCGCCATCATCGCCGACGCGGTCAAGGACAATGACCGCGACCGCCGTGATCGCGATTACAAGTACAAGTCGCGCGACCGCGAACATGACTACACCTGGGGCGGCCGCGACCGTCACGACCGCTATCGGTATGACGACCTGCGCCCTCGTCCGCTGCCTGACCGGGTGCGCGGCCGCAATCTGCCGGGTCAGTGCATGGTGCGCATCACCGGCCGCAATATCGACGCGCGCGCCTTTGACGAACGCTGCCTGGCGCGCAACCGTGTGCATGTGAACCGCCTGCCCAACGACTGCGTGCTGCGTGTGCGCGGCGGTCACCCCAGCCAAACATACTATGCCGCGCCGTGCCTGCGCGCGCATGGATACCGGATGGCCCGTCGCTGATCCGCCGGGTCGAGCAGCGCGGGGCGCGCACCTTTCAACGGGGTGATGGGTTCCATCCCGGGTGTGCGCCCTGCTTTATGGTTGCCCCGATGGGGCAATTCGCGTTTTGGTATGGGCGATGACGCAGCCCCATTTCTCATTTGAAACCGAACTCGCCAATCGGGGAGCTTTGCGTATTGCAGGTGTCGACGAGGTTGGCCGCGGCCCTCTGGCCGGGCCGGTTGTCGCGGCCGCCGTGGTTCTGGATCCAGCGCGCATCCCCGAGGGTCTGCGCGATTCAAAACAGCTGACGGCGAAACGCCGTGCCGCGCTTGCGGACATTCTGCACGACGTGGCCGAAGTGGGTATCGGCGAAGCAAGCGTTGCCGAGATCGACCAGATCAACATCCTGCGCGCCAGTCACCTGGCGATGGAGCGCGCCATCGCCGCCCTGCCCAATCCGCCCGATCACGTGTTGATCGATGGCAACATGATCCCCCGCGAACTGACCCTTCCGGCGACGCCCCTGGTAAAGGGCGACACCCGCTCGGTCAGCATCGCGGCGGCCTCGATTGTGGCTAAAATATGGCGCGATCAGGTGATGTGGGATTTGGCGCAACAGTTTCCCGGTTACGGCTGGGAGACGAACGCAGGCTACCCGTCAAAATACCACAAACAGGCGCTTCGAAATCTTGGGGTAACCCCACACCATAGACGTTCATTCAGACCCGTCCACAATATATTGTATCAAGAAAAATCTGTAAGTGACTGATTCAAAAAAGAAATTGACCGCGAATCAGCTTTGACTCATCTTTGTCTTCAACCACAGAGCGCGCCAAAGCGCCGGGGACAGAGGCAGAGATGAAAACAATGACTAAGAAAACGGGCGCGGATGCGCTCCCTCTCAACACGATTCTGGAAGGCGACTGCATCGAGGTGATGAACAGTCTTCCCGAGGCTTCGGTGGACCTGATTTTCGCCGACCCGCCCTATAACCTGCAACTGCGCAGCGAGCTGCACCGCCCTGACAATTCCAAGGTCGATGCCGTGGATGATGCGTGGGACCAGTTTTCAAGTTTTGCCGCCTACGACAAGTTTACCCAAGACTGGCTGAAAGCGGCGCGCCGATTGCTCAAACCCAACGGGGCGATCTGGGTAATCGGCTCTTATCACAACATCTTTCGGGTCGGCGCGGCGTTGCAGAACGCGGGCTTCTGGATCCTGAACGATGTGGTCTGGCGCAAATCGAACCCGATGCCGAATTTCCGTGGCAAACGGTTCACCAATGCGCATGAAACGATGATCTGGGCCAGCAAGGAAGAAGGCGCGAAATACACCTTCAATTACGAGGCGCTGAAGGCCCTGAACGAAGGTATCCAGATGCGCAGCGACTGGGTGCTGCCGATCTGCACCGGGCACGAGCGTCTGAAAGACGACAACGGCGAAAAGGCGCACCCCACGCAAAAGCCCGAGTCGCTGCTGCATCGTGTGCTGGTCGGTTCGACCAACCCGGGTGACGTGGTGCTGGACCCGTTCTTTGGCACGGGCACAACAGGCGCCGTTGCCAAGATGCTGGGCCGCGATTTCATCGGGATCGAGCGCGAGGAAAGCTATCGTAAGGTGGCGCAGAAACGCATCGACAACACCCGCCGCTTTGATCGCGAGGCGCTGGCCGTTTCGGCCAGCAAGCGCGCGGCGCCGCGTGTGCCGTTCGGTCAACTGGTCGAACGGGGCATGCTGCGTCCGGGCGAAGAACTGTTTTCGCCGCGCGGCAAGATCGCCAAGGTGCGCGCCGACGGCACGCTCGTGGGCGACCAGGTCAAGGGCTCGATCCACCAGGTCGGCGCTGCGCTGGAAGGCGCGCCCAGCTGCAACGGCTGGACCTATTGGCACTTCCGCCGCGACGGGAAAACCATCCCGATCGACCTGCTGCGCCAGCAGATCCGCTCGGAAATGGAAAACTAAGGCTTTATCCGAATAGCAGAACACCGCCGGGTGCCCGCGTCCTGACTTGCGGGCATCCTCTGCCTGCCCCGCCCTTACCGGCGGGGCTTTTTTGCGCGCGGCTGTGACCGCCCGCACAGTCGCTGCGCCTTGTTGCCGCGCAGCTTTTCCGCTTTGCTGCGCACAATGCGCAAACAGGAGGCTGCCATGAGCGACACCTACACACCGCCGAAAGTCTGGAAATGGGATCAGGAATCTGGCGGCAAATTCGCCAGCATCAACCGGCCCATTGCCGGCCCCACCCATGACAAGGAATTGCCGGTGGGCAAGCATCCGCTGCAGCTTTACTCGCTGGCGACGCCCAACGGCGTCAAGGCCACGGTGATGCTGGAAGAGTTGCTGGCCAAGGGGCATAGCGGCGCCGAATACGATGCCTGGCTGATCAATATCGGCGAGGGCGACCAGTTTGGCAGCGGCTTTGTCGACATCAACCCGAACTCGAAAATCCCGGCGCTGGCCGACCACTCGATGGACCCGCCGCTGCACGTGTTCGAAAGCGCGTCGATCCTGTTTTACCTCGCCGAAAAGTTCGGAGCGTTCCTGCCCACCGAAACCCGCGCCCGCACCGAGGTTATGAATTGGGTGATGTGGCAGATGGGCAGCGCGCCCTATCTGGGCGGCGGTTTTGGACATTTCTACGCCTACGCGCCGGAAAAGTGGCAGTATCCGATCGATCGTTTCGCCATGGAAACCAAGCGCCAGTTGGACGTGCTGAACCGACATCTCGATGGGCGTGAGTTCATGGGCGAGGAATATTCCATCGCCGACATGGCGATCTGGCCCTGGTATGGCCAGCTGGTTCTGGGACGCTTGTACAGCGCGGGCGAGTTTTTGGACGTGGATAGCTATGAAAACGTGGTCCGTTGGGCCAAGGCAATCGACGCCCGCCCGGCGGTGCAGCGGGGTCGCATGGTGAACCGTGCCTTCGGCGAGTTGCATACCCAGCTGCGCGAGCGCCACGACGCAAGCGACTTTGACACCAAGACCCAGGACAAGATCGAAGCCGCCGAAAAAGGCGACTGATCGACGCCCAAAAAGCAGGCAGAGCGGCTGATAATGCATCGTTTTTGGCCGCTCTGCACGTGATCCGATGGTCGCCGCCCACGCCGCGCCCTAATGTTAGCGTATGACTGACTCTTTGCCGGTGCTGGTGTTTTCCGATCTCGACGGCACGTTGCTGGATCACCAGACCTATGATTTTTCGCCTGCCTTGCCCGCGCTTGACGCGCTGGCACAGCTGGGCGGGGGCGTGATCCTGGCCAGCAGCAAAACAGCGGCCGAGATCGCTCCGCTGCGCGACGACATGGGGCTGTCGCGCTGGCCCGCCATCGTGGAAAACGGTGCCGGAATACTCGAACCCGGCGGCGAAGCGGAAGGCGATGATACCGCCTATCGCAATCTGCGCGCCGCGCTGTCCGGCCTGCCACCGGGATTTCAGGGCTTCGGCGATCTAGACGCCGCTGAGGTCGCGGAACTGACGGGTTTGACGCCAAAGGCCGCGCAAGCCGCGAAGACCCGGCAATTCAGCGAACCTGGCCTTTGGAAAGGCGACCCCGGATCGCTTGATGCGTTTCTGGACGCCGCAGCCAAGGCCGGGCTGCATGCGCGCCAGGGTGGAAGGTTTCTGACCTTGTCTTTCGGTGGCACCAAGGCCGACCAGATGGGTGCGCTTTGCGCGCGATTTGCGCCGCGGCACACGATCGCCTTGGGCGATGCCCCGAACGATGCCGAGATGTTGCAAACCGCCGATTTTGGCGTGATCGTCAAAAACCCCGAGGCCCCCGCCCTGCCGCCCTTGCCGGGCGAGGCTGCAGGCCGCATCATCCGCACCGACGCCCCCGGCCCCACGGGATGGGCGCATGCGATTTTCGACCTGCTGCGCAGGCTGGACTTGACCGAGGAGGCCACGCCCCATGGCTGATTTTCACCAGAACGGCAACATCACCACCCTGCACAACCTCCGCACACAGTCGCTGGACGATCTGACATATGAATTGTCGACCTTCGCCCAGACGCGGCGAATCTCACTGATCCTGCCCAGCCTCTATTCCGAGCTTGAGGGCCCAGCGCTGGCGCACATCCTGGATGAGCTGGCCCAGGTGCCGTATCTGCATCGCATCATCATCGGCTTGGATCAGGCCGACGAGGCGCAGTTTCGCCACGCGCAAGAGTTTTTCGGCCGCCTGCCGCAGAACCACACGGTAATCTGGAACGACAGCCCCCGCATGTTAGAGCTGGGTGCGCGGCTGGACCGTCTGGGCCTTGCGCCGCAGGAACCCGGCAAGGGCAAGAACGTGTGGACCTGTATGGGCTATCTGCTGGCCTGTGCCGACAGCACGGTGATGGCGATCCACGATTGCGATATCCTGACCTATGACCGCGAAATGCTGGCGCGTCTGATATACCCTGTGGCGAACCCGGGCTTTCCTTACCAGATGGCCAAGGGATTTTACCCCCGCGTGGGCGAGGGCAAGTTGAACGGTCGGGTCACCCGCCTGCTGGTCAGCCCGCTGCTGATCGCGCTGAAACGGGTGATCGGCGACCGCGACTATATCGATTACCTGCGCAGCTTTCGCTACCCGCTGTCGGGTGAGTTCGCCATGCGCGTGCCCATGCTGCCAGACCTGCGCATCCCCTCGGATTGGGGCCTGGAAATCGGCGTTCTGTCCGAGGCATGGCGCAACCTGGCCCCGAAATCGGTCTGCCAGGTCGAGATTTCCGACGCTTATGACCACAAGCACCAAGACCTGTCGCCCGAGGACGCGAACAAGGGTCTAAGCCGCATGTCCACCGACATCTGCAAGGCGATTTTTCGCAAGCTGGCCGCCGATGGCACGGTGTTCACGCCCAACGTGTTCCGCACCTTGAAAGCGACCTATTATCGCTCGGCCCTGGACCTGCTGGAAGGGTATTACAACGACGCGCGGATGAACGGGCTGATCGTGGATCGTCACAAGGAAGAAAAGTCGATCGAGCTGTTTGCCGAGAACATCATTCGCGCGGGCCAGGTTTTCCTGGATAATCCGCACGAATCTCCCTTCATTCCCACCTGGAACCGCGTGCACGCCGCCGATCCGGCCTTTTTGGACGATCTGCGCGCGGCAGCTGTGGCCGATACGGCGGATTATGCCTAAGCGCCGCCCGCACGGTTGGTGATCCAACGGCACTGATACGGCGCCATCGGAATGTCGGGTCCGGCCGGGTCGATATGCTCGCCCGATATAAGGTCTTGCCAAGCGTCGCCTTCGATCAGGTTTATCTGGCCGGGGCTGACAGTTACCGCATCGGCGCTGACATTGTGGATGGCAAAGATCGACTGGTGCCGATCCAGGCTTTGCCGCCAGACCCCGAACAGCCGGTCATCCAGCCGCAGGGTGAACTGCGTGGCATTGGGGTGAAAGCCGGGCTGCTGCGCACGGAGGCGCAACAGACGCGACAACCCCGCCAATGCACGGGCCTGATCGCTGGCGGGATCGTCCAGCCGCGCCAACAGCGTGGGATAATCCCAACGGTGCCGATTGATTGCGCGGTTCATGCCGCGCCGCTCGACCGCGTCGTGATCGTTCGGCGTGGCCAGCATAGAGTGGATGTAAAAGGCGGGAATGCCTTCCAGCGACATGACGATGGTTTGCGAACACAGGAACCGCGCCATGTGATGCGCATCTTCGCCCTCGAACGTGGCGCGCATCGCCTCGAACCAGCTGCAATTCAGCTCGTAGGGTTCTTCGCCGCCCCCAGGCGTGGCGCGCATTGACACCAGCCCGCCGATCCCGCGCACGGTGTCGATCACCTTGGCCTTTTCATCAGGCGGCAGCACGCCTTCGGCCGGGCGCATCCCGATCCCATCATGGCTGGCGGTAAAATTCAGATAGGCACAGCCCAGCTGCGCGGGCGGCATGGTGGATTGCCATCGGTGCAGATACCGCGCCGTGCCCGACATCATCGCATGCAGGATCAAGGGCGGCAGCGGAAAGTTATAGACCGCGTGCGCCTCGTTCCGGTTGCCGAAATAGGACAGGTTTTCGGCCTTGGGCACGTTGGTTTCGGTCAGCAGCACCACGGTTTCGGTGGCGTAATCCGCCAGCAGCCGCATCATCTGCACGATGGCATGGGTCTGCGGCATGTGGATCGAGGGCGTGCCCGCCTCTTTCCAGAGAAACGCCACCGCATCCAGCCGCAAGACGCGCACGCCCTGATCGATATGCAGCCGGATGATGCGCAGCATTTCCAACAGAACCTCGGGGTTGCGGAAATCCAGGTCGATCTGGTCATGGCTGAAGGTGCACCAGACATGGCGCGCCCCTTTGCTGGTTTCGACCTCTTGCAGCAGCGGGGTGGTGCGCGGCCGCACGACCGCCGACAGATCATCCTGTGGCGAGGCCTCGAAGAAAAAGCGGTCATAGGGCGATTGCCCCTGGCGATAGGCGTTGAACCACGGGCCCTGGCTGCTGACATGGTTCAGCACCAGGTCCGACATCAGGTGAAAATCGCCCGCGATGCGCCGAATATCGGCCCAACCGCCCAGCTGCGGATCGACCGCACGATAATCGGTCACAGCAAAACCATCGTCCGATGTGTAGGGAAAGAACGGCAGGATATGCACGCCGTTCACCACGCCCTTCATGTGACGCAAAAGGAAATCGTGCAACAGATCCAGCGGCTTGTGCGCACCGTCTTGGATCGAGTTGCCATAGGTGATCAACATCGCATCACGCTCGGACCAGAGGTTGTTGCCCGGTGGGCGCGCGCGTTTACGGCGATGGGTGCCTTCGGGCCAAAAGGCATCGACGATCTGGCTGGCCACGATATCGGCGTCGAGATCCGGGTAGACCTGTCGCACCAGCGCGGCCAGCCGCTGTGAAAAGGACAGCGTGCGATCTGTCATGGCGCAAGGCCCTGCATCGGTATTGCGGTGCGTGTCATGGTCAACGTGATCCTGTCCCGCCCCCATTTCTGCGCGACCCACGACGCGGGGGCAAGGGACCAGGCCGAGCAATGACGCAATCCTTTGCAAAGCGCCCAAGAAAACAGCGCCTGTCGGACCATGACACGCATATCGACCTTCGCTGAGCGGCATCACCTTGGCACTGTGCGCCGGCACAGTTCCGGCTGGGATGTCACGCACAGGGGCGATAGTATCGCCGGCAAATCAGCAGTCCGAGGAAGACAGATGTCCACCGACACGACAGACGCCGCGCCACGCAAGGTCAAACGCGCCGGGCTGAACCGCCTGTATCGCCTGCGCTATGCGATCATCGATGGTGTGCGCTGGTATTACCGCCGCGTCTGGGGCATGGACCTGCACCCGACTTGCCAGTTTTCCCTGTCCACGAAATTCGACAAGACCTGGCCAACCGGCGTTCATGTCGGAGCGGACACCTACATCGCGTTCGAGGTACGCATATTGGCGCATGACATGCCGCGGGGACTTTTTACCGACACCCGAATCGGCGAGCGTTGCTTCATCGGCGGCGGCAGCATCATCATGCCAGGTGTCGAAATCGGCGACGATTGCGTGATCGGCGCCGGTTCGGTCGTGACCAAATCCATCCCATCCGGCAGCATCGCCGCGGGCAACCCGGCGCGGGTGCTGCGTTCGGGCCTGTCCTTGGGCCAATACGGGCGCTTGCCCGAGGCGGATGCCAACGAGGCGTCGAAAGCGCTGCAAATGGACGAGGATGACGCTTAAAGCGTGTGCAACGTCTGACGATAGGCTTCGACTTCGTCCCAATTCGAAATCATTTCGGCATACCCTGCCCCACCAGACACTTTTTTCAGGCGCGGCACGCTGTCGAATTGGTCATCCACACCCAGGCAACTGGCCACACGGGCCGACAACCCGTCTGCGAAACGCGTTTCGCCATCTGCGGCGGCGGGTGCGAACAGGTCTTCGTAGGCCAGTTCAAGAAACCGATCATGCCCGTCGAACGCTTTGCGGATCGCGTGGTGGGTGGCCTCGATCTGGGCGACCTGCGCCTTGATCGCGTCTATATCGATCGCAAAAGGCTCGACTCGGGTCTGCGACGATCCGTGGTAACTGTGATAAGCGCCGCGTCGCTCGGCCACCTGGCCGGAAACATAGCGGGCCACCAGATCCTTGCGCGTCAGCAGGATGACCGGCACACCCGCCTGTTTCAAGTTGTTGAATAATTGGAAATCCGGCCCCGGCATCCGCCAGTTGCCTTCGATCAAATGAAGGCTTTCGATCTTTATGTCGAAAAGGCAGCGCATTCCTGGTTTGCGGCGCACAAGCTGCGCACAGAAGCGATAGAACTCGCGCGCCATCATGGTAGGCCGCAAAGGCCAAACCCACAAAAGCCCTCGGCTGAGCCATTGGAAATACGAGTAATAGCTTTCTTCGCCAAGAACCTCACCAAAGGTAATGACCTTTGGATGCGTCGCCAGGAAATCCGCGAAAACGGTCGAGCCTGAGCGCCCGAAACACAGCAGAAACACGCCGCGGCCTTCCATCGCTTTCAGATATTCGACCGGTGTCGGCAACTTGTCATAATTGCGTTTGCGCCGGAACACCGCGTTGTAATAGGGCCGCAAGCGGCGCAACCGCTCGCGTATTGCCGTATTGTGCAGTAGCCGTGCCATCACGTGCCCTTTTGCCAGTCGCCGCCCTGCCCCGTCTGATGCCACGTCCCCAGAGCGTGGGCAATTGCCAATGGTCCAAGTCGCACAACTGCCACGGAAATCATCAATCGTTGCGCAAAAATGCTGCGGCTGCCGTGAGATACAGCAGGACGGTTCCAATCGATGCGTGGCTTTAGTAGTAGGTGACAAAGACGCGTTTTGACGAAAAAGGCCAATGGCGAACCGATCCAGACCCCCAAAAGTGCTTGCCGTTTCGTCCGGCGGTGGGCACTGGACAGAACTGCGTCGCCTTGCACCGGCCTGGCAGGACGCCGCCATCGATTACGTGGTGACCGACAGCGATTACCGCGCCGAGGTGCAAACCGACCCGCCCCATGCCGGTGGCCGCTTGGCCCGCGTTTTTGCCGTTGCCGATGCGAACGCGACGCAAAAGGGGCGTCTTGCCGTGCTTGCGCTGATGATGCTGGTCCTTGTTTTGCGCGTACGGCCCGATGTGGTCATTTCCACGGGCGCCGCGCCGGGATATTTCGCCATCCGGTTCGGCAAGCTGCTGGGCGCCCGCACGGTTTGGGTAGACAGCATCGCCAATGCCGAGGAAATGTCGATGTCGGCCAAGCTGGCCCGACGCCACTGCGATTTGTGGTTGACCCAATGGCCACACCTGGCCCGCGAGACTGGCGCCCAATATGCAGGAGCGGTGATGTGATCTTTGTGACCGTCGGCACGCAGCTGCCTTTCGATCGGCTGGTGCGCAGCGTCGATCTTTGGGCAAAGGCACATCCCGATATTCCCGTCCGCGCCCAAATCGGCGCCGTCGGCCCTGGGGG
>JAASTF010000361.1 GCA_021767525.1 Paracoccaceae bacterium | reverse complement strand
TATGACAGCCGGCCCGTGGTGGTGGCGCCGGTGGTCTGGTCGGGCCTGAGCGAGCATCACATGCCCTTCGGTGGCACGCTGACCATCAGCCATGCCACCTTTCGCGCGCTGCTGACCGACCTCATCGGCAGCATCACGCGGCTTGGGTTTCGCGATATCCTGATCTCGAACAGCCACGGCGGGAATATCGTGGCCTGCCAGCAGATCCTTGACGAGATCTCGCCCCAGATCGACGCCACGCTGGCCTTCGTTACCTATCCGATGGAGGCCGCCGAGGCCTATGCCGAGATCCTGGAGGATCAGGCGCAGATCATGCACGCGGGCGAGGGGGAAACCGCGATGATGATGGCCTGCGAGGGCGACCTGGTCGACACCAGCGACCTCGGCCAGATCGCGCAGATGGGCGATGACAGCAGCCCCGCCTTTCTGAAGGCAGGCAAATCGGGCTATCGCTGGCGGCCCTTTACGCACATGACGGCCAACGGCCTGGCGGGCAATCCGGCGCGCGCCACGGCCGAAAAGGGCGAGCGGCTGCTGAACGCGGGCGCGCAGGCGGTGGCCGCCCTGATCACCGACCCCGACACCTGGGCCCGCCCGCGCGATCTGCGCGGGGCGGGCACGCAAGGCATCGATTTTCGCAAAGAGTAAGCACATGGCAGACCCACAATTCCTGACAACGCCGCAGGGGCGGCGCATCGCCTATCACCAGACGCCGGGCACCGGCCCGGGCGTGGTGTTCCTGGGCGGGTTCAAATCCGACATGGAGGGCACCAAGGCCCTGCACCTGGAAGACTGGGCGCACAGCACCGGTCGCGCCTTTCTGCGGTTCGACTATTCCGGGCACGGCCAAAGCAGCGAGGCGTTCGAGGATGGCTGCATCGGCGAGTGGGCGGCGGATGCGATGGCCGCGATTGCCGCGCTGACCGAGGGGCCGCAGATACTGGTGGGCTCCAGCATGGGGGGCTGGATTTCGCTGCTGGTCTGCCGCGAGATGGCCGAGCGTGTCGCCGGGCTGGTCACCATCGCCGCCGCGCCCGATTTCACCGAGGATTCGATGTGGGCGGGGTTCGACGACGCGCAGCGCGCCGCGCTGGCCCGCGATGGCCGGGTCGAGCTGCCCAGCGAGTATGACGATGGGCCTTACGTCATCACCCGAAAGCTGATCGAGGATGGCCGCAACCAGCTGGTGCTGCGCGACAGCCTGAACCTGCCCTTCCCGGTGCGGTTCCTGCAGGGCACGGCGGATGCCGATGTGGACATGTCGGTGGCGCTGCGCCTGCTCGAGCACGCGCAGGGCCCGGATATGCGGCTGACGCTGGTGGATGGGGCCGATCATCGTTTCTCTGACAGCGATTGCCTGGGCCTGATCGTGCAGTCGATCGACGAGGTCACCGCCCGGATCGGGGGCGCGTGATGCGGTATTTCGCCAAGCTGCTGGGCCGGGGGCTGCTGTCGCTGGGCGTCGTGGCGGCGCTGCTGTTCCTGTTCGGCCCCTATGAGCCGGTCGAGGCCGCGCGCCCGCCCGACGCGGCCGCCATCGCCGCCGATCCGGCCGGATACCTGGCCGCGCAAGAGGCGCGGTTCGACGATATCCGCCCGGGTCAGCAGAAACAGATCGTCTGGGCCGGTGACGCGGGGGCGAAAACCCCGCTGAGCGTGGTCTATATCCACGGCTTTTCGGCCAGCCCCAACGAAATCCGCCCCGTGCCCGACCGCGTGGCCGAAGGTCTGGGGGCCAACCTGGTCTTTACCCGCCTTACGGGCCACGCGCGCCCCGGCGCGGCGATGGGCCGCGCCAGCGCGGGCGACTGGATGAGTGACGCGGCCGAGGCGCTGGAGGTCGCGCGCGGCGTGGGCGACGAGGTGATCGTGATCGCCACCTCGACCGGTGGCACGCTGGCGGCCTTGGCGATGCTGGACCCGGCGCAGGCGCAAGGGGTGAAGGGCATCATTCTTGTCTCGCCCAATTTCGGCATCAACAATCCCGCCGCCCCGCTGCTGACCTTTCCGGCGGCGCGGCATTGGTTGCCGCTGATCTTCGGCGACACGCGCAGCTATACCCCCACCAGCGACGCGCAGGCCGAAAGCTGGACCACCAGCTACCCCTCGGTCGCGGTGGTGCCGCTGGCGGCGCTGGTGAAACACGCGGTGGCGCAGGATTACGGCCGCGCCACGGTGCCCGCGCTGTTCTATGTCTCGGAGCATGACAAGGTGGTGGTGCCCGCGCGCAGCCACGACGTGGCCGCCGCCTGGGGCGGGCCCGTGACCAAAGCCGCGCCACGGCTGGGGCCTGGGGACGATCCGAATGCGCATGTGATCACCGGCGACATCATCTCGCCCGGTACGACCGAGGCCGCCGCGCAGATGATGCTGGACTGGGTGCGCGGGCTGTGAGCGGGCGGGATTGCACCGCCCGCGCGCCTGCGGCATATCGCGGGGCAGGGTGTGAACGATGGGGCGAAACGAATGGCTGAACCGCTGGTCCTGCTGCCGGGGATGATGTGCGACGCGCGCCTTTTCGCGCCGCAGATCAACGCGCTGTCGCGCGAACGGGTGGTCAGCGTGGCCCCGATCACCCAAGGCGAACGGATCGAGGAAATCGCCAGCGGGCTGCTGGACGCGCTGCCGCGCAAATTCGCGCTGGCGGGGCTGAGCATGGGGGGCATCGTGGCGATGGAAATCCTGCGCCGGGCGCCCGACCGGGTGACGCGCATCGCGCTGATGGATACCAACCCCCTGGCCGAAACCCCGCAAAGCGCCGCGATGTACGAACCGATGTTGATAAAGGCCCGCGCCGGGCGTCTTGACGAGGCGTTGCGCGACATGATGCGCCCCGACTACCTGGCGCCGGGGCCGGGGCGCGCCGCCGTGATGTCGGCCTTCATGGGGATGGCCGCCGATCTGGGCGACGAGGTGTTCACCCGCCAGGTCCGCGCCTTGCAACGGCGGCGCGATCAGCAGCCCACCCTGCGCCGCTGCAAGGCGCCGGCCTTGGTGCTGTGCGGGGCGCATGACGGGCTGACCCCACCCAGGCGCCACAGTTTCATGGCCGAGCTGATCCCCTATGCCGAGCTGGCGATCATCGACGGCGCAGGCCACCTGCCCACGCTGGAGGCGCCCGAGGCCGTCACGCAGGCGTTGCTGAGCTGGATGGCGCAGCCTTTCGTCCTGCAATGAGCGGGTCCGAGCATGTTCCCGGCTATGGCCCGGTTGTTGCATTCGGCGGTGACGGTCCGCGATGGCCGGGGCGCGCGCCCCGGCGCACCGCCGCGCGCGCGCGCGGCGCCCCCGACCTGGCCGCAGCGTTGCGCGCGGCGGGCGTCGCGGATGGCGCGGCGCTGTCC
>JAASTF010000360.1 GCA_021767525.1 Paracoccaceae bacterium | reverse complement strand
CGGCGACCCAACCGACCCCCAGGCGCGCGCGCTGCTGCGCTCCAGCGCCGACCTGATGACCGAGCTTTTCGACGCCGAAGACAACCATTTCCTGACGCCCGAGGAACTGTCGGCCCCCGGCATCCACTTTTTTGCCGCGCGCGATGACGACGACACGCTGCTGGGCACCATCGCGCTTGCCGAAAAGGATGGCTATGGCGAAATCAAGGCGCTTTACGTCGATGCCGACGCGCGCGGGCGCGGGATCGCGCGGGCGCTGCTGGACCGGGCCGAGGAGAAGGCGCGCGAGTTGGATTTGACCTTCCTGCGCCTCGAAACCGGCGACAAGCTTTATGCCGCGATCAACCTCTATCGTCGGGCGGGCTTCACCACCTGCGGCGCCTTTGGCGATTACGACGAGAACGAAAGCAGCGTTTTCATGGAAAAACACCTGGCCTGACGCACAGGATCAAAGAGGGTCGCAGATGATCTCTTCGATCCGCGCATTCGGTCCACCCGCGGCGGGCCGGGTTATCACGCCGCAGCTGTAACTTGGCGGCACCGGAGGCGGCTGGCGCTTTGCCCCGCGCCCGCAATTCAGCGACGCCCGGATCATCGCCTGATCGCCGCCCAGACGCCGCACCGTGCAGCCACTGACCTGTTCGATCGCCAGCGTGGCACGCGGCCCGATTGGCCCCATGCGCGGCGCGTATTCGGCGTTCAGGCGGATCGCCTCGGCCTGTCCATCCTTGACCCGCACATCGAAAACCGATGGCGCAACCGTTACCCGGACAGGCTCGATCCCCTGGAACCCCGGGCTGGGGGTGTTGCAGGCGGTCAGCAGCAGGGCAAGCACAGCAAAGTAGCGCATGGCCCCATCTGACCCGCGATCGGTTAACCGACAGTTAAGGCCATCGCGACTGCTGCGACAAACTGTACCTTTATATTCATCTTTTCGAATGCTATTTATATTCCGAATTTAGAATACAAAGGAGTCACGCAATGTCAGACTTGGTGAAAAGACCTGCAGACACCTACTCGCCGCTCTACTTTTTGGCTTCGCTCGGGGCGGGCGGCCTTGCTGTGACGTTCTTCATGTACCTGATGTTCTGGGTGCCCCATCCGGGCCGCCCCGTACCGACCTTCGAAGATCTATCCGCCGCCTTCGGGTCCGGCGGGTTGCCTTTGCAGGCAGCCATCGTGGTCGCGGTTGTCGGGATCGCCGGCTTCGCGTTCCTGAACGTCAAATCCCTGATCTGGAACTTTGCGGCGCTGTCTGCCTTCAAAAAGACCGACGCCTATGACGCCCTGCGCAATTCCAATGCTGAAACCACGCTGCTGGCCGCGCCGCTAGCCAGTGCCATGACGGTCAACGCCATGTTCATCGTCGGTCTGGTCTTCGTGCCCGGGCTGTGGAGCATCATCGAATACCTGTTCCCGATGGCGCTGATCGCTTTCATGGCGCTTGGCATCTGGGCGCTGCGCACCATCGGCGATTTCCTGGGCCGCGTGCTGACCAAGGGCGGGGTGTTCGACGTGACGGCGCATAACAGCTTTGCCCAGCTGCTTCCCGCTTTCGCAATTTCGATGGTGGCCGTCGGTCTGGCAGCCCCCGCAGCCATGAGCACGAATGCCCTGACCGTCGGCATCGCGTTGGTTCTGTCCACCTTTTTCGGCGTGGCCGCGATCCTGTATACCGTGGTTGCAGCTATAACCGCCTTCAACTCGATGCTGCACTATGGCACCGCGAAAGAGGCCGGTCCCACCCTGATGGTCATCGTGCCCATCATGACCGTTCTCGGCATCATGTTCCTGCGTCAGGATCACGGGTTGCACACCGCCTTTCAGGCGCACAGCACCGCCGGCGAAACCATGGTATTCCTGGCCCGCCTTCTGACGGTACAGATCCTGTTCCTGCTGCTGGGCCTTCTGGTGCTGCGCCGGCAGGGATATTTCACCGATTACGTCTTCGGCAGCAAAACCTCGCCCGGCTCTTACGCGCTGGTCTGCCCGGGCGTGGCGCTGTCGGTGATGGGGCATTTCTTCATCAACAAGGGCCTGGTGGATGCCGGCGTGATCGACAAGTTCGGCCCGGCCTTCTGGATGCTGACAGCGCTGGCTCTGGCCGCGCAGGTGGCGATGATCGCCCTGGTGCTGCGCCTGAACAGGCAACATTTCGGCAAGCCGCGCGCCGCGGCGGCCGTGCCTGCGGAATAAGCCAACCTCCCATTGGCTGACCCTGGGGGCGTCCGGCACAAGCCGGGCGCCTCTTTTTCATCCGCGATGGACAGTCGGCCCAAGGCGCGTAATCTGAGCCCCCAAGACAGGAGAGCCCGATGATCGCCAACCTTTCCCTATTCCTGATCTTCCAGTTGATCGGCGAGGTGATCGCCCGCGCCGCCGGTCTGCCCGTGCCCGGACCGGTTCTGGGGCTGGCCCTGCTGCTTTTGGTCTGCGTCGCATATCCGGCGACAGGGCAACGCCTGTTGCCCACGGCACAGGGGCTGCTGTCGCACCTGTCGCTGCTCTTCGTGCCCGCGGGCGTGGGCGTCGTGGCCCATATCGGCACGCTGGGCCCGTCGGCGCCCGCACTTCTTGTGGCGCTTGTGGGCTCGACCTTGCTGGCGCTGGTCGCCGGGGCGGCGGTGTTCGTCGCGCTGGCCCGGTTGACCGGAAAGCCGGAAGGGGCCGGGCAATGACAGACCTGCCCGACATCTGGTCCTATCTGCGCCAGGAACCTCTGTTGTGGCTGACCGCAACGCTGGTCGCCTACGTTCTGGGCGACGCTGCCTTTCGCCGGTCGGGGCGCAATCCGCTGGTCAATCCGGTTCTTGTTGCGATGATCCTGCTCTCGCTGGTGCTCTGGGGTACGGGGACGTCCTACACCACGTATTTCGACGGCGCGCAATTCGTGCATTTCATGCTGGGCCCGGCGACGGTGGCGCTGGCCCTGCCGCTGTGGTCGAACCTGCATCACGTGCGCGCCACGCTGATCCCGATGCTCGGGGCTCTGCTTGTGGGGTCGGTCGTGGCCATCCTGTCCGCGCTGTGGATCGCGCAGACGCTGGGCGTCAGCGGTCAGGCCCTTCTGTCCCTGGCGCCCAAATCCACCACGGCGCCGGTGGCCATCGGCATATCCGAACAGCTGGGCGGTCTGCCCACCCTGACCGCCGCGCTGGTGATCCTGACCGGCATCGTCGGGGCGGTGGTCGTCACGCCACTGATGAACGCGCTGCGCATCCGCGACTGGCGGGCCCGCGGCTTTGCCGTGGGCGTGGCCGCTCATGGAATCGGCACGGCGCGCGCTTTCCAGGTGAACGAAACCGCAGGCGCCTTCGCGGGTATCGGAATGGGGCTCAACGCATT
>JAASTF010000359.1 GCA_021767525.1 Paracoccaceae bacterium | reverse complement strand
CCGCAGGATGTCGATCTGCTGAACGGGCGCATCACCGGTGACAAGATCGCCGCGCTGGGCCGGGCGGGGGCGATTGATCTGGCGGGCGCCGACGGAATTTTCCTGTGCGGGCCGGGCGACATGATCGACGACGTGACCGCCACGCTGGAAGGGCAGGGCGTGCCGCGCGAACGGGTACATTTCGAACGTTTCTACCAGGATGGCGAGGCGCCGCGCGCGCCCAAATCAGCCTTGGCGCAGGCCGCCGCCGAACATGGCGCCAGTGTCGAGGTCATCCTGGACGGCGCGCGTCGCCAGTTCACGGTGACGGCCGAGGATGACACCGTGCTGGACGCCGCCGCGCGCCAGGGGCTGGAACTGCCCTATTCCTGCAAGGGCGGCATGTGCTGCACCTGCCGTTG
Organism: Paracoccaceae bacterium; assembly: GCA_021767525.1. Taxonomy (GTDB): domain Bacteria; phylum Pseudomonadota; class Alphaproteobacteria; order Rhodobacterales; family Rhodobacteraceae; genus Lutimaribacter. Next base: position 2,944 of record JAASTF010000359.1, on the reverse strand, counting down.
CAAGGTGACGGATGGCAGCGCCGAAATGGCGGTGAATTACTCGCTGGAACCGTGGGAGCTGGAGGCCGGCTTTACCCTCGCCTGCCAGACGCGGCCGACAAGCGACAAGCTGGTGCTCGATTTCGACGCGGCCTGACACGGCCCCTGTCTTCATCTTGCCAAGAAAACTCTGGGGGTCTGGGGGTGAAACCCCCAGCCTGCCGTTCGCCTATCCCAGCAGAACCCGGCCATGATCGGTCAGCCGCCAGGCTTGCCCGCCCTCGAACACGGCCGCCGTGATGGGCCGGCCATAGCCCGCGCCGCTGTCCAGGTTCACGCGGTTGCCGTAATGCTGCGGGGCCTTTAGCGGCGTGTGCCCGTGCACGATCAGCGCGCCGTGGTCGCGGCTGTCGTCGTGAAACTCGCCCCGGATCCACAGCAGGTCCGTTTCGTCCTGCGCGTCCAGCGGCACGCCGGGACGGATGCCGGCATGGACAAAGAACAAATCCCCCACCCGGTGCGTCAGCGCCAGGTCGCTCAGAAAGCGCAGATGCGTGTCGGGCACCGCGGCGCGCAGCTCGTCCGCCAGGTCGAACATGCGCCGCCCGGTGATCTGGGTCACGCCATAGCTGGCCGCGGTGTCCCGCCCGCCGATACGTTCATGCATCCAGTCGAACCCGACCAGCAGATAGGGGTCGTGCACCGGTGGCGTGGACAGGTACCACTCCATCAGCCGGTCGTGATTGCCCTTCAGACAGGTCCAGTTTCGCCCCTCGGCCACACCCTGCGCCAACAGGTCCAGCACCCCGCGGCTGTCGGGCCCGCGATCCACGTAATCGCCCAGAAACACCACGGGCGCATCGCTGCCCCCGTCCTGCTCGATCAAGGCAAGCGCGTCCTCCAGCATGCCACGCTGGCCGTGAATGTCGCCGATGGCGTAAATGGGGTGGGTCATGGCCCGCCTCTATAACAAAGCCGGGTCGAGAAAAAGCGGCAAAGGCCGAAACGTGGTTTCCGCGCCTCGGGCGGGTTGCTAAAGAACGGCCAATTTAATCAACCGGAGCCTTCCCATATGCTGATCGCCCGCCCCCTCTGGATCGCCGTTGCCGCGCTTGCCCTGGCAGGCTGTAACGTCAATGAAAAGGGCCAATACACCACCCGCAAACTGCCCGACACGGCGGCCGCCACCGCGCCCACGCAGGCAACCCAGATCGCCGTGATGCAGGGCCGCCCCGACCGGGCCTTTACCCCCATCGGCCCGCTCAGCGTGACGGTGAACAAGCTGACCGCGTTTCACCCCAACCCCACGGTCGAGGACGCCATGCAGGAATTGCGCAGCGAGGCCGCGAAACTGGGCGCCGATGCGGTGATCGAGGCCGAGATATCGGGCGTCAAGATCGTGCCGCAAAGCTGGGGCGCGCGCGAGGCGACGGGGATCGCTGTGAAATACTGACCAGCCCTGGCCCACGCCAGGCCCGTACGCCAATTGGAAAAGCCCCCGCAGATCGCTGCGGGGGCTTTTGATTGTCCTGTCTGGCGACACTCACGCCACGTCGAATTCCAGCGGCTTGATCTGCTGGAAAAGGCCCGTGTCATCCAGCGCCTTCAAAACCGGTGCGGGCGGCTCGGCATCCAGGTACAGCAGGGCAATCGCCTCGCCGCCGGCCGCGGCGCGGCCCAGGGTGAAGTTGGCGATGTTCACGCCGTTTTCGCCCATCGTGCGGCCCAGGGCGCCGATGATGCCGGGCACGTCCTCGTTGGTGGTATAGAGCATGTGGCTCCCCACCTCGGCATCGATATTGATGCCCTTGATCTGGATGAACCGCGGCTTGCCGTCCGAGAACACGGTGCCCGCGACCGAACGCTCGCGCTTTTCGGTGACGACGGTGACCTTGATATAGCCCTCGAAGGCGCCCGACTTGTCCTGGTTGGTGGTGGAAATCTTGATGCCGCGTTCCTTGGCCACGACCGGTGCGCTGACCATGTTCACGTCCGGGTTCACGCGCTTCATGATGCCAGCCACGACCGAGCAGTTCAGCGCCTCAAGGTTCATGCCTGCCACGACACCGTCATACAGGATGTTGATCGCCTTGATCGGCTCGTCCGTCATCTGGCCGATAAAGGCGCCCAGATGGCCCGCCAGCGCGACCCAGGGCCCCATCACCTTGGCCTCTTCGGCGGTCATCGAAGGCATGTTCAACGCGTTTTCCACCGCGCCATCCAGCAAATAGTTCGACATCTGCTCGGCCACCTGCAGGGCCACGTTTTCCTGCGCCTCGGTGGTGGCGGCGCCCAGGTGCGGGGTGCAGACCACGTTGGGCAGGTTGAACAGCGGGTTTTCGGTGGCCGGTTCCTCGGCGAACACGTCAAAGGCCGCACCGGCCACATGCCCCGATTTCAGAAGGTCGGCCAGCGCCTGTTCATCGACCAGACCGCCACGGGCGCAGTTAATGATCCGCACGCCCTTCTTGGTTTTCTCCAGCGCCTCGCGGCTCAGGATATTGCGGGTGTCGTCGGTCAGCGGCACGTGCAGGGTGATGAAATCGGCGCGCTTCAACAGCTCGTCCAGCTCGACCTTTTCAACGCCCATCTTCTCGGCCTTCTCCTCGCCCAGGTAGGGGTCGAAGGCGATGACCTTCATCTTCAGCCCGCGCGCACGGTCGCAGACGATGCCACCGATATTGCCCGCACCGATCACGCCCAGGGTCTTGCCGGTCAGCTCGACCCCCATGAATTTCGACTTTTCCCACTTGCCCGCATGGGTGGAGGCGGAGGCCTCGGGAATTTGCCGCGCCACGGCGAACATCATCGCGATGGCGTGCTCGGCGGTGGTGATCATGTTGCCGAAGGGCGTGTTCATCACGATCACACCCTTTTTGCTGGCGGCGTCCTTGTCGATATTGTCGGTGCCGATGCCGGCACGGCCGATCACCTTCAGCCGGTCGGCCTTTTCCAGGATCGTCGG
>JAASTF010000358.1 GCA_021767525.1 Paracoccaceae bacterium | reverse complement strand
ATGGGCTATGACAGCCGCTATATCCCCGGCTGGGATTGCCACGGCCTGCCCATCGAATGGAAGATCGAAGAGCAGTATCGCAAGAAGGGCCTGAACAAGGACGCGGTGCCGATCAACGATTTCCGCGCCGAGTGCCGCAAATTCGCCGAAGGCTGGGTCGATATCCAGCGCGACGAGTTCAAGCGCCTGGGCATCACCGGCAATTGGGACGATCCCTACCTGACGATGAATTTCCACGCCGAGCGCGTGATCGCCGAGGAATTCATGAAATTCCTGATGAACGGCACGCTATACCAGGGCTCGAAGCCCGTGATGTGGTCGCCCATCGAGCAGACGGCGCTTGCCGAGGCCGAAGTGGAGTATCACGACAAGGAGAGCTTTACGATCTGGGTGAAGTTCAAGGTTGTCGACTCTGGCGATGCCACCTTGGACAGTGCGCATGTGGTCATCTGGACCACGACGCCGTGGACGATCCCCTCGAACAAGGCGGTGGTCTATGGGGCGGAGTATTCCTATGGCCTTTACGAGGTCACGGGCCGCCCCGAGGAGTGCTGGGCGCGGATCGGCGACCGCTTTATCCTGGCCGACAAGCTGGCCGAGCAGGTCATGGGCAAGGCGCGGCTTGAACCGTCGATGTATCGCCGCCTGTGCGACGTGACACAGGATGACCTGGCCAGGATCAAGCTGCAGCACCCGCTGGCCGGCGCCGAGGGCGCCAATGGCGAGTGGGACGACCTACGCGATTTCCGCGCCGCCGATTTCGTCACCGACGAGGAAGGCACCGGGTTCGTCCATTGCGCCCCGTCCCACGGGATGGAGGAATACGAGCTTTATCGCGGGCTGGGGATGCTGGATCAGGTCATCACCTACAACGTGATGGATGATGGCAGCTTCCGCGCCGATCTGCCGTTCTTTGGTGGCAAGTACATTCTCAGCCGCAAGGGTGGTGAGGGCGACGCGAACACCGCCGTGATCGACAAGCTGGTCGAGGTGGGCGGCCTGCTGGCGCGCGGCAAGATCAAGCACAGCTATCCGCATTCCTGGCGCTCGAAAGCGCCGGTGATCTATCGCAACACGCCGCAATGGTTCGCCGCCATCGACCGCAAGGTGGGCGATGGGCAGGACACCTATGGCACCACGATCCGCGAGCGCGCGCTGACCAGCATCGACGAGCTGGTGAAATGGACGCCGAAAACCGGGCGCAATCGCCTCTATTCGATGATCGAAAGCCGGCCCGACTGGGTGCTGTCGCGCCAGCGCGCCTGGGGCGTGCCGCTGACCTGTTTCACCAAGAAGGGCGCGCTGCCCACCGACCCCGATTTCCTGTTGCGCGACCCGGCGGTGAACGCCCGCATCGCCGAGGCGTTCGAGGCGGAGGGCGCGGATGCCTGGTATGCCGAAGGCGCCAAGGAACGGTTCCTGGGCAACGATTACAACGCCGATGAGTGGGAGCAGGTGTTCGACATTCTGGACGTGTGGTTCGATTCGGGCTCCACCCATGCCTTCGTGCTGCGCGACCGCGAGGATGGCACCGAGGACGGCATTGCAGACGTTTACATGGAAGGCACCGACCAGCACCGCGGGTGGTTTCATTCCTCGATGCTGCAAGCCTGCGGCACGATCGGGCGCGCGCCTTACCGCAACGTGGTGACGCATGGCTTTACCCTGGACGAGAAGGGCAACAAGATGTCCAAATCGCTGGGCAACACCATCGTGCCCGACGAGGTCATCAAGCAATACGGCGCCGATATCCTGCGCCTGTGGGTGGCGCAGACCGATTACACCGCCGATCAGCGTATCGGGCCGGAGATCCTGAAAGGGGTGGCCGACAGCTATCGCCGGCTGCGCAACACGATGCGCTTCATGCTGGGGGCGCTGGGCCATTTCACCGAAGACGACCGGATGGACGCCGCCGACATGCCCGAGCTGGAGCGCTGGGTGCTGCATCGCCTGGCCGAGCTGGATGAGACGGTGCGCGCGGGCTATGCCGCGTTCGATTTCCAGGGCGTGTTCCAGCAGCTGTTCAATTTCTGCACGATCGAGCTGTCGGCGTTCTATTTCGATATCCGCAAGGACGCGCTGTATTGCGATGGCGACACGACGCGCCGCCGCGCCGCGCGCACGGTGATGGACCTGCTGTTCCACCGCCTGACCACCTGGCTGGCGCCGATCCTGCCGTTCACGACCGAGGATGTGTGGCTGTCGCGCTTTCCGGGCGAGGATAGCAGCGTGCATCTGCAGGACATGCCCGCCACGCCCGCGGATTGGCGCGACGATGCGCTGGCCGCGAAATGGGCGATGGTGCGCCGTGCCCGCCGCGCGGTGACCGCCGCTTTGGAGGTGCAGCGCAGCGACAAGGTGATCGGTGCCAGCCTCGAGGCCGCGCCGGTGGTGCATGTGGCGGATCCCGACATGCTGGCGGCGCTGAAATCCGTCAGCTTCGAGGATATCTGCATCACCTCGGGCATCTACCTGACCGATGACCCGGCCCCGGACGAGGCCTATCGCCTGCCCGAGGTCGAGGGCGTGGGCGTGGTCTTTGAAAAGGCCGAGGGGCAGAAATGCCAGCGCTGCTGGAAAATCCTGCCCGATGTCGGCCAGCACAGCCACCCCGCCACCTGCGCGCGCTGCAACGCTGCGCTGGGGTAAGGCGCGACAGGTGGGCAGAATTGCCCACCCGACACCGGCATGAAATGACAGGGCAGGCCGGGGGCGACCCCGGCCTGTTTTGCCTGTCGGGGTCTAGCCGCCGTTCACCACCTGTGTCGCCGTGGCCCCGTCGGCGGATGCCAGCACGGCGGGCGGATAGATCACGCCGCCGATCCGCATGAAGCTGCAGCGGAACCAGGCGATCTGCCCCTTGCCCAGCGTGATCGGGCGGGTGACGGTGTTTTCCGAATGGGCCGTGACCACGTGGCTGCCCGGCGCCAGCGGCACCAGCTTGGCCCGGCGTTTCTCGCACTTGCCGATGGAGCGGCCGTTGACCTTGATGCTGGGGTAATTGATGTCGCCCACCAACCCGGTATAGCCCTTGTCGCCATAGACGATCACGCCGGTAAAGCCCGAGGTGCCCGCGGCGTATTCGGGGCCCAGCCTGTCGACATTCCTGTGAGGGTGAATATCCGCGCCGGGTTTCCGGCTGTCGTCGGGCACGGCGCAGGCGGCAAGAACGGCCAGCGCAGCCAAGGCGAACAGGGGTTTCATCGGCATCCTCTTTGCCAGTCGCGATAACGGTACCTGCTGCGCGGCCCCGGTCAAGCGCCGCTTGGCAGGGGCGGGCATGGCGGCTAGCATGGGGGTGTTGGATCATGTTTTGGGGGACTGTCCGATGCATCGCCGCCATTT
>JAASTF010000357.1 GCA_021767525.1 Paracoccaceae bacterium | reverse complement strand
GGCGAGTTGGGCCAGCTGCCCGAGTTCTTCGAGGTCAAGCGCTACAAGGTCACGGTCGAGCGGCGCAAGAACAAGTACAACCGCATGGTCAGCCTGTCCGAGGCCGTCGTGGTGGTGAAGGTCGATGGCGAGAAAAAGCTGTCGGTCAGTGAGTCGCTCGACGAGGCGGGCAGCGACCGTGGCCCGGTGAACGCGCTGGCGCGTGCGCTGGCCAAGGATCTGGGCCGCTATTCCGACATGATCGCCGATATGCGGCTGGTCGACTTCAAGGTGCGCATCACCCAAGGCGGCACCGATGCCGTCACCCGCGTCATCATCGACAGCGAAGACGGCGCGGGCCGCCGCTGGTCGACCGTGGGCGTCAGCCCCAACATAGTCGATGCCAGTTTCGACGCGCTGTTGGACGCGATCACCTGGAAACTGGTGCACGAGGGCGCGGCGCAGGCCCAGGTGGCGGAATGACCGATGCGCCCGCGCGCCCCGACGACCTGACCGCCTGCGCCGAAACCGTGCAGCGCGGCGATCCCGACAGGTTTCGCGCGGCGATGGCCGCCCCGCCCGAGACGCGCGATGTGCTGTTCCCGCTTTATGCGATGAATGTCGAGGTCAGCCGCGCCCCCTGGGTGACCGAAGAGCCGATGATCGCCGAGATGCGCCTGCAATGGTGGCGCGACGCGCTGGAGGAAATTGCCTGTGGCGACAACCCGCGCCGTCACCAGGTGGTCACGCCCCTGGCCGGGATCCTGGACGATCCGGCCTGCGCGGTGCTCGATCGGCTGGTGCTGGCGCGCCGCTGGGACATTTACCGCGATCCGTTCGAAGACGCGGCCGCGTTCGAGGCGTTCCTGAACGACACTGGCGCCGGTCTGATGTGGGTGGCCGCCCGTGCCCTTGGCGCGCCCGACACGGCCGAACAGACGGTGCGCGACATCGGCTATGCGCAGGCGCTGGCGGCATGGTTCCGGGCCATCCCGGCGCTGGAACGGGCGGGGCGTGTGCCGCTGGTCGATGGCACGGGGGCGGCCATTTCCCGCCTGGCCCAAGACGGCGCGGCGCGCCTGCTCGGCGCCCGTGGCGGGCAAAGCGCCTTGCCGAAACGCGCCCGGGCCGCCTTGTTGCCGGCATGGCAAGCCGGCCGCATCCTGGCGATGGTGGCACGCGATCCGGCCCGTGTGGCGCGGGGTGAAACCGATCTGCCACCCGCCGCCGCGCGGATGCGGCTGATGCTGGCCGCGCTGCGCAAGCGGGTATGAAAAAGGCCCGGGATGCGTGGGCATCCCGGGCCTGTCATGTCACATTGCCGCTGCGTTATTGCGGCATCACCGTCGCCTTGTCGAAGGCGGCGGTAAAGCCGGCCAGCGACATGTCCAGGTTGATCGGGCTGTCGGGCGCGACGAACGGGGTCAGGCTGACGATCGCCTTGGCGCCGCGCTTGAACGCGTTGATATCTTCGGCGGTGAACCCGATGCGCGCGTAGCAGCCCAGCGGATCGCAAACCGCAAAGGGATAGCGCTTGGCCTGGCCACCATCGACACGGATCGTCAGCTGCGCGGTCAGGAGGGTTTCCAGTGGCACCGCAACCAGCGCGCCGCCCACGGCACGCTGGCCTTCGGGCAGTTTGAAGATACGGACGTTCGACACCAGGTTGCCATTCTCGTCGGTCAGCGACTGAAACAGCTGGCAGGGCTCGTCCTGACCTTCGGGAACGCGGATGCATTCCAGCGCCCAATCGTCGATCTCTTCGCGCAGATAGGGGGTGCCGGGCGCGTTGGGATCGTTCAGATCCTCGCCCATGTCCAGGTTGCCGCCCTGGGGCGCGTTGGCGCCGCCCACATCGGCCTGGGTTTGCGGCACGGCGGGCGCGGTTTCGGTTTCCGTTTCGTTGGTTGTGTCTTGCGCCACGGCAACCACGGGGGCGGCCAGAAGGGCAAGAACGGAAAGGGTGGAAAGAAACTTGGGCATGTGCTCCCCGCTTTGTATCACAGTAATCTGTGGCGAGGGCTTACCACGGGCCGAAAGCCTTGTCAGGCGCGAAAACGCCGCGCCTTGCGGCCCGGGCGCAGGAATCCGCCCGCCAGGTCAGCCCCGCCAAGGACAAAAGAAAAAGGAGCTGAAATCAGCCCCTTTTCCGCTTTTTTTCACTCCCCGTCGGACTGGCCGACTTAGTCATTGAAGGGACGCTAGGACAGTTCCCGCCGTGGGTCAACAGCCAATAGATCACAATTTCCGCAGCGCATGGAACCGCCCGGTGCCGTGCCCGAAAAAAAGCCGCATCCCGAAGGATGCGGCCAGTCTGACAGGGAGGAAGTCACCCGGCACCAAAGAGGACATGTGGCGCCGGGCTGATTTCACTCTGGCATGCAAAGGTTAAGATTGTATGGTCGGTTCCGAACGGTAGGGATTGCAAGGGACAGATCAGGTGGAAAACGGCGTATTCATCGGCGGTGGCGGCGAAAACTATGGCGACAAGCAGTATCTTTCGCTGGGCTATGCCAACCGGCACGGGCTGATCGCGGGGGCCACCGGCACCGGCAAGACCGTGACATTGCAGATCCTGGCCGAGGGGTTTTCCGCCGCCGGCGTGCCTGTGATCCTGTCCGATGTTAAGGGCGATCTGTCGGGCCTGGCCGCGGCGGGTGATCCGGGTGGCAAGCTGCACCAGCCTTTTATGGATCGCAACGCCAAGATCGGCTTCGACGATTTCGCCTATGACCGCTTTCCCGTCACCTTTTGGGATCTGTTCGGCGAACAGGGCCATCCGGTGCGCACCACCGTGGCCGAGATGGGGCCGCTGTTGCTGGCGCGGCTGCTGGAACTGTCCGAGGCGCAAGAGGGTATCCTGAACATCGCCTTCCGTCTGGCCGACGAGCAGGGAATGCCTCTGCTGGACCTCAAGGATTTGCAGGCGCTTTTGGTCTGGGTGGGCGAAAACCGGGCCGAGCTGTCGCTGCGCTATGGCAATATCTCGGTCCAGTCGGTGGGGGCGATCCAGCGCCGGCTCTTGGTGCTGGAAAACCAGGGCGGGGCAGATTTCTTTGGCGAACCGGCGCTTGAGCTGTCGGACCTGATGCGCCTGGATGCCGACGGGCGCGGCATGATCAACATCCTGGCCGCCGACCGCCTGATGGGCAGCCCGCGCCTATATGCGACCTTCCTGCTGTGGCTCTTGTCGGAACTGTTCGAGGATTTGCCCGAGGTCGGTGACCCAGAAAAACCCAAGCTGGTGTTCTTTTTCGACGAGGCGCATCTGCTGTTCGATGACGCGCCCAAGGCGCTGATCGACAAGGTCGAGCAGGTCGCGCGCCTGATCCGCTCCAAGGGGGTGGGGGTGTATTTCATCACCCAGAACCCGGCG
>JAASTF010000356.1 GCA_021767525.1 Paracoccaceae bacterium | reverse complement strand
GCTAGGACGATGGCCAGTAAAAAGAGGATTATGATTCATGGCTCATGACGGACAGGACATGGCTGTAGAACAGCCGGTGATTTTCCCCGATCTTCTGGATCTGACCGGCGCGGCCGTTGCCCCGGCAGAACGCATCTTGGACAAGGCGACCGCCCGCGTGCGCGACATGGTCAGCGAAGGCGGCAAGGTGTCCGGCGCGCTGATCGAGGTGAACCAGACCGCCGCTCATGGGCTGGCCTGGCTGGCCACCTATGTTGAATCGCTGCGTCAGATGCAGAAATGGGCCGAGGCGCAAAACGCCGCCGGCAAGTTCGGCGAGATGGAGCAGCTGATCCACCAGATCGCGTTCGGCGAATACCTCTGGCAGATCTATGGCGGCATCCAGATGAACCAGACCGAGATCGTGCGCCTGCAGGATCTGGGCCTTGGCCAGGACGAGATGCGCGAGCTGATGGAGCCCGCCGTCATGGCCCTGACGCAGTCCGGCAATAGCCAGGCCGCGCGCAACCGGCTGGTCGCGCTGATGCAGGAACAGTCAGGCGCCACGATGTTCGGTGCCTCGGGCCTGGACGAAGAGCTGGAGATGATCCGCGACCAGTTCCGCCGCTACGCTTTGGATCGCGTGCATCCGAACGCCCATGAATGGCACCTCAAGGATGAGCTGATCCCGATGGACATCATCGAGGAGCTGGCCGAGATGGGCGTGTTCGGCCTGACCATCCCCGAGGAATATGGCGGGTTTGGCCTGTCCAAGGCGTCGATGTGCGTCGTCTCAGAGGAACTGAGCCGTGGCTATATCGGCGTCGGCAGCCTGGGCACCCGCTCCGAAATCGCGGCCGAGCTGATTATCGCCGGCGGCACCGAAGAGCAGAAACAGCAATGGCTGCCCAGGATCGCCAGCGCCGAAATCCTGCCCACCGCCGTCTTTACCGAACCCAACACCGGCTCGGACTTGGGCAGTTTGCGCACCCGAGCGGTCAAGGATGAAAATGGCGATTGGAAGATCACCGGCAACAAGACCTGGATCACCCATGCCGCGCGCACCCATGTGATGACGCTGCTGGCGCGCACCAACCCCGACACCACCGACCACCGTGGCCTGTCGATGTTCCTGGCCGAAAAGACACCGGGCACCGACGAGCACCCCTTTCCGACCGAGGGCATGACCGGCGGCGAGATCGAGGTGCTGGGCTATCGCGGCATGAAGGAATACGAACTTGGCTTCGACAATTTCCACGTAAAGGGTGAAAACCTGCTGGGCGGGGAAGAGGGCAAAGGCTTCAAGCAGCTGATGCAGACCTTTGAATCGGCTCGCATCCAGACCGCCGCCCGCGCCATCGGCGTGGCACAGGCCGCGCTGGACGTGGCGATGCAATACGCGCAGGACCGCAAGCAATTCGGCAAGTCGCTGATCAACTTCCCGCGCGTGGCCAACAAGCTGGCGATGATGGCGGTGGAAATCATGATCGCGCGCCAGCTGACCTATTTCTCGGCCTTCGAGAAAGACAACGATCGCCGCTGCGACCTCGAGGCCGGGATGGCCAAGCTGCTGGGCGCCCGCGTGGCGTGGTCGGCTGCGGATAACGGGTTGCAGATCCACGGCGGCAACGGTTTCGCGCTGGAATACGAAATCAGCCGCCTGCTGTGCGACGCGCGTATTCTGAACATCTTTGAAGGGGCGGCCGAAATTCAGGCCCAGGTGATCGCCCGCCGCCTGATGGGCTGATCGCGCCGAAAGGAATGAGAAAAGGGCCGCCTTCGGGTGGCCCTTTCCTTTTGTGTGGCGGTCTTTGACGCCGTTCGCGCGTGCCTATTGATGAATGTAGTGCAGCGTATCGAAGCTGCGCCGCCACCCTGCCACCTCGCCCGCCAATGCGGCCGGGTCGTTGGCGCGCAGGGCGGTGGCGATCAGCCGTGCCAGGCGCGGCGCGTCATCGGCGGTCATGCCCCAGCGCACCAGTTCCGGCGTGCCGATGCGCAAGCCGTTCATGTCGCCCGGAACGTCCTCGACCGGCAGGCCAATGCCACAGGCCAGGAACCCCGCCTTGCGCAGGGTTTTCGAGGCGGCCTGCCCGCCGGCAAACCCATGCGCCAGCAGCGCGAATTGGTGGCTTTGCGTGCCGCCCTTGTCGGCGGCAAACACTGGCAGGCCCTCATCCGCCATCGAACGGGCCAGGGCCTGCGCCATGTCGATCATCGCCGCCGCATAGGCCGGCCCATGATCGCGCCAATCCAGCAACGACATCGCCAGAGCCGCCGATTTCGCCGCGTCGAAATTGGCGGTCATGCCGGGAAAGGCGATGGCGTCGAGGCGCTCGGCAATCTGCGCCTCGTTCGTCACGATCAGCCCCGAGGGCGGGCCGCCCAGCGATTTATAGGTGCTCATCGTCATCAGATGCGCGCCCTGATCCAGCGGGTTGGGCCAGGCGCCACCCGCGATGATCCCGCACTGATGCGCCGCGTCGAACAGAACATGCGCGCCGACCGCGTCGGCAATCGCACGGATTTCGGCCACCGGGTGCGGAAACAGGTTCAGCGACCCGCCGATGGTGATAAGGCGCGGGCGCACCCGTTCGGCCAACCGCCGCAACGCGTCCAGATCGACGGTATAGCCATCGGCATCGACCGGCGCAGGGTGCACTTGCAGCCCATAAAGCCCGGCACATCCCGCTTCGTGATGGGTCACATGCCCCCCGACCGAGGCTGGCGGCGCGATGATCGCATCGCCGGGTTTGCACAGCGCCATGAAGGCGTAAAGATTGGCAATCGCGCCCGAGGGCACGCGGATTTCGGCGTATTTCGCGCGGAATACCTCGGCCGCCAGTTCGGCGGCGATCACCTCGATCTTTTCGATCGCTTCCAGCCCCATTTCATACTTGTCGCCCGGATAGCCCAGGCTGGGCCGGGTGCCGATGCCGGATGCCAGCAACGCCTCGGCGCGCGGGTTCATCACGTTGGTGGCGGGGTTCAGGTTAAAGCAGTCACACTCGTGTATCTGCCGGTTTTCGGCGGCCAGCGCCTCGATCCGATCCGCGATATCGGCGCTGCTGGCCTGCGCGGTGTCGCGCGCCAGGCCGGTTACATACGCGTCAACCGCCGCAGGCACCCAATCGCGTTTGTCCAGCATTGTCACACCTCACCCGGAAAGGCCGCGGCCAGCGCGATTTCCACCATTTCGCCAAAGCTGCGTTCGCGGTCTTCGCTGGGCAGCGCCTCGTGCGTCAGAAGGTGGTCGCTGACCGTCAGAACAGCCCGCGCGCGGATGTTGTGGCGGGCGGCCAGGTTATACAGTTCTGCCGCCTCCATCTCGACGCCCAGGATGCCGTGGCGCGTCATCATCTCGTTCAGGTCGGGCCGCTC
>JAASTF010000059.1 GCA_021767525.1 Paracoccaceae bacterium | reverse complement strand
TCGTCCAGCAGCTCGGCGATTTCGAGCTTTTCGTCATGGGTCATGGTGGCGCCGGGCGATTGTTCGCCATCGCGCAGGGTGGTGTCGAAGATCAGGACGCGATCTTTGTCGGATGCTTGGGTCATGGCATATCTCTTTGAAACTGGTGTCTGCTAAGGCGTTCAGGCGCGAAACGGGGCATCCTCTGAGCGGTCGCGCCGGGACGGCACGCTCAGAGGCGGCTTAGCAGCAGCAGGCCACGCAGCAGCGCCGCGCCGGTGGCACGGGGGGCAGCGGGGATATGGGCCTGCGTGGTCATGGGCGCAGTTATACCGCCCGTGTTTCAAATGAAAAGCGCGAATTGCCCCTTTTTGTCGCAGAAAATGAAGGGCGGGCGTTGCTGTGCCGGTGTGGCCCGCTATGTCCGGGGCATGAAACAGGCATTGGTGATCGGCGCGTCGGGTGGCATCGGCGCGGCCATGGTGAAAGAGCTGGAAGGCCGCGGATACGATGTGACCGGGCGCTCGCGCTCGGGCGACGGGCTGGACGTGACGGATGCGGACGCGGTGGCCCGCGTGATGGGCGCGCTGGACGGGCCGTTCGAGCTGATTTTCGTGGCGGTGGGCACGTTGGCCGATGGTGGCGCGCCGGAAAAGGCGTTGAAGCATATCGAGCCCGACCAGATGGCGCGGGTTATGGCGGTGAACGCCATCGGCCCGGCGCTGTTGCTGGCGCATGTGGAGCGGCTGTTGCCGCGCAAGGGGCAATCGGCGGTGGGGGTGCTGTCGGCGCGCGTGGGTTCCATCGGCGACAATCGCATGGGCGGCTGGTATTCCTACCGCGCGTCCAAGGCGGCGGTGAACCAGATCGTGCATGGCGCCGCGATCGAGATCGGGCGCAAGCGCAAAGAGGCGGTGATCGCCGCGCTGCATCCGGGCACCGTTGATACAGACTTTACCGCCGATTACCCCGGGCACGACAAGGTGGGCGCCGATGTGGCGGCCAAGCGCCTGGCCGATGTGCTGGAGGGGCTGACGCCGCAGCAATCGGGCGGGTTTTACGATTACGCCGGGCAGGAGATTCCGTGGTGACGCGCCTTGTTCTGGTACTGGGCGACCAACTGACGCCCGATGTTGCCGCGCTGCGCGAGGCCGACAAATCAGCAGACGTGGTGGTGATGGCAGAGGTCGCGGACGAGGGCAGTTATGTCCCCCACCACCCCAAGAAGATCGCGCTGATCCTGTCGGCCATGCGCCATTTCGCCGACGAGTTGCGCGATGACGGCTGGACCGTCGCCTATACCAAGCTGGACGATGACGATAACGCCGGCTCGATCACCGGCGAGTTGCTGCGCCGGGCCGAAGAACACGACGCGTCCGAGGTGATCGCCACCAGGCCCGGCGAATGGCGCCTGATCGAGGCGCTGGAGGACATGCCGCTGACCGTGCACCTGCACGAGGACGACCGCTTTGTCTGCTCGCACAAGGAATTCGAGGACTGGGCCGAGGGCCGCAAGGAATTGCGGATGGAGTATTTCTATCGCCAGATGCGCCGCAAGACGGGCCTGATGATGGAGGGCGACAAGCCCGCCGGCGACAAGTGGAATTTCGACCACGACAACCGCAAGCCGGCGGATGCGGATATGCTGCGGTCGAAACCCATGCAGTTTACACCGGACGACATCACCGAAGACGTGTTGGACCTTGTCGAAAAACGCTTCGGCAATCACTTCGGTGAATTGCGCCCCTTCTGGTTCGCCGTCACGCGAGGGCAGGCGCGCCGCGCGCTGGATCATTTCGCGCGCGAATTGCTGGAATGCTTCGGCGATTACCAGGACGCGATGCTGCGCGACGACAAGTTCCTGCACCACTCGATCCTGTCGCCCTATTTGAACATCGGCCTGCTGTCGCCGCTGGAAATATGCGAGCGGGTCGAAAAGGAATGGCAAGACGGCAATGCGCCCATAAACGCGGCTGAAGGCTATATCCGGCAGGTGATCGGCTGGCGCGAGTACATGCGCGGCATCTATTTCCTGGAAGGCCCCGATTATCCGCGCCGCAACCAGCTGAAACATCAGCGCGCGCTGCCCGATCTTTACTGGGGTGGTGACACGGGCATGGAATGCCTGAAACGCGCGGTCGAACAGACGCGGGACGAAGCCTATGCCCACCACATCCAGCGCCTGATGGTGACGGGCAATTTCGCGCTGCTGGCCGGCATCAACCCGACCGAGCTGCATGAGTGGTATCTGTCGGTTTACGCAGATGCCTTCGAATGGGTCGAGGCGCCCAATACCGTTGGGATGAGCCAGTTCGCCGATGGCGGAATCGTGGGGTCGAAACCCTATGTCAGCTCGGGCAATTACATCGACAAGATGTCGGATTACTGCGGATCCTGCGCCTATTCGGTCAAGAAAAAGACCGGGCAGGGGGCCTGTCCGTTCAACCTGCTTTACTGGCATTTCCTGACCCGCCACCGCGACAGGTTCGAAAAGAACCCGCGCATGGCACAGATGTATCGCACCTGGGACCGCATGGATCAGGACAAGCGCGAAACCGTTATTGCTGAGGCCGAGGATTTCCTGGACAGGCTGGGCAACGGCGAAAAGGTTTAGGTGGCTGGCGACCGCTTAGCGCCATCAGCCCGCGCCAATGGCGTATCGCTGCCTTTTCCATCAAACGCGCAGCATGTCCAAGGCTTGAAAAGATACGCCGAAGTATTGAAGATATTGCGGCGACTGGCAGGAAGGCACGGGGCATGCAGCAGCTTGGCATCAAGATGAAAACGATTTTGGCGGCGATCTTTCTGGCATCGACCGGCACCGCCCCGGCCGCGCAAACAGCGCCATTGTCCGCACAAGAGTCCGACCCGCGTGTCATGGGCTGGATGCAGGGCTTTCCACCGCCGCCCGACAAGCTGATCACCCAACCCGATTCCAACTACTTCAGCTTTCCCAGGCTGCGCTGGTCGGTCTGCCACCTGCGGGAATTCCTGCCGACCGAACGGATCAGCCGCGGCCTTGGCGCGCCCGTTCCGCTCGATTACGTGGCTCCGGCCGAATTCGCCAATCTGCGCCAGCAGATCGACGCGCTTACCTTCATGCCGATGAACGGCGATACGCCGATGACGTGGGAGGCATCGCTTTACGCAAATTACACCGACGGGATGTTGATCCTGCACAAGGGGCGCGTGGTCTACGAACGGTATTTCGGCTGCCTGCAAGAGGACGGCCAGCACGCCATCATGTCGATGACCAAGTCGATCACCGGGTTGTTGGCGGAAATTCTGGTCGCCGAGGGCGTTCTGGACGACACGCTGCTGGTGCGCGACGTGATCCCGGAAATCGGCGACAGCGCCTTTGCGACGGCCACCGTCCGGCAGGTCATGGACATGACCACGGGTGTGAAATATTCCGAGGATTATTCCGACCCCAATGCCGATATCTGGCTCTATTCCGCCGCCGCCAGCCCCTTGCCGAAACCCGAAGGCTACGATGGCCCCAACGGGTATTGGGAATACCTCCAGCAGGTGGAACCCGATGGCAAACACGGCGACGCGTTCCACTACAAGACGATCAATTCCGACATGCTGGGATGGATCATCAGCCGCGTGACCGGCAAGGCGGTGACCGATCTGGCGTCTGAGCGGCTTTGGCGGCCGATGGGCGCGGAACAAGACGCCTATCAGACGGTCGATGGCAAGGGCGTGCCCTTTGCGGGCGGCGGTGTCACGGCGGGTCTGCGCGATCTGGGCCGGCTGGGTCAACTGATGCTGAACGGCGGACAGATCAACGGCCAGCGCCTGTTTCCGGCCGCTGTGGTCGACAGGATCGCCGCTGGCGGGGACCCGTCGAAATTCGCCGGCTTCCCGACCATCCCGAACGGCAGCTACACCAGCCAGTGGTGGGTGTTCCACAACGATCACGGCGCCTATGCGGCGCGCGGGGTGCACGGGCAGACGATCTATGTCGATCCCACGGCCGAGATGGTGCTGGTGCGGCTGGCCTCGTATCCGCGCGCACAAAACGGGTTCATCGACCCGACTTCGCTGCCCGCCTATCAGGCGGTGGCCGAGTTCCTGATGGCGCGCTGAGGCGCTGCTGTGACGTCGCGATCAGTCGACCGGCGTCACCAGATGCCCGTCTGCCGCCATGATCGCCTCGTGCAGGGCGAAATCCTCCGCCCGCGCTTCGCGCAGCTGCGCCTCGACCTCCGCGCTGATCGGCGTGGGCGCGGCGGGCGAGACATTGCGCTCTTTCGTGTCGATCTTCTGGCCCAGCCGATCCTCAAGAAACCGGCGAAAGACGGGCTGCTTTTCATAGGCGAACAGGTGGTCGATCCGCACCGCGCCACTATCGTCGGTGACAAAGGCGAACTGGCTGCCGACGCGCGCAAAAGGGGGCGGCTTGTCGGCAATGGCGGCCAGCACGAACGCGTCGAAACTCAGCCCCGCGGCGCTGTTGCCCGCGCCCTTGCGCTTGGGATCCTGGCGATAGCGATACCAGCTGCGCAGCTGCTCCAGAGGGTCGCGCATCACCGCCACGCGTTCGGGGGTCAGCCCATGCGCCCGCGCAAGGTAAGGGCCGAAATCGCGGTCGTATTTCCGCGCTGTCATGTGTTTCAGCCCGGCCTTGTTCGCCAGGCTGATATCGGCCTTGCCCCGCAGCGCCAGGTGATAGGCGGTCGAGCCGGTCTTGGGCACCGCGAACAAGACGATATTGGCATCGACGAAAACCAGCATGCAGGCGCTCCTGACCCCATTCGCGCGCACGATGCCCCGCCCGCGCGGCCTTGTCAAAGCGCCCTTACGCCGGCCCGCGCAGATGATATAAGGCCGCCATGACACGACTGGACCCCCGCGATATCGCCATCCTGCAGGTGCTGGCCAAAGACGGCCGCATCACCAAGGCGGCCCTGGCCGAACGCGTCGGCCTGTCGCCCACCCCCGCCTGGGAACGCCTGCGCAAGCTGGAGCGCGCAGGCCTGATCGCGGGCTATGGCGCCCGGTTCAACCTGCGCAAGCTGGGGCCATCCGTCACCATCTTTGTCGCCGCCGAGTTGGAGGGGCACACCGCCGCCCATTTCCAGACATTCGAACGTGCCGTGGCGATGCATGACGAAATCACCGCCTGCTGGTCGCTGGGCGGCGGGTTTGATTACCTGATGCAGGTGGTGGCGCCCGATATCGACGCCTATCAACGGCTGATCGACGCGCTGCTGGACGCCCGCGTGGGGCTGGCGCGCTATTACACCTATATCGTCACCAAAACGGTGAAAAAGGGCGCAGCCCCCCCGTTCGAGGCGCTGCTGAACGCGGCAGACTGAACAGCACCGCAAATCCGGCCTGGGCAGAAGAATCCTCTGGCAGGGGCGCCTAATTTGGCCTCTCCATCTGTGCAAATCAATGATCCTGCGGTCAAATCCCGAATCCGGAGGAACGCCGATGTCCCTGCATAACAGCCTGCCCAAATCGCCCCTGGCCGATCTGGCCGAACCGCGCCTGGCGCGGCAATTTTCCTATATCGGTGGCAAATGGGCCGATAACGCTTCGCGCGAAACTTTCAGCGTGACCAACCCCGCCGATGGAACCTGGCTAGGCGAGGTGGCCAAGCTGTCGGGCGCGGAATCCACCCGCGCCGTCGATGCCGCGCAAGAGGCCTTCGCCAGCTGGTCGGTGACCCTGCCGCAAGACCGCGCCGCTATCCTGCGCCGCTGGTACGACCTGATGATGGAACACAAAGAGGATCTGGCCCGCATCATGGTGCTGGAACAGGGCAAGCCCATCTCCGAGGCGCGGGGCGAGATCGATTATGCCGCCAGCTTTGTCGAATTCTACGCCGAGGAAACCCGCCGCCCGAATATCGAGGGCGTCACCAGCCACCTGCCCGATGCCGAGGTCGAGCTGTGGCGTGAACCCGTGGGCGTGGCCGCGCTGATTACGCCGTGGAACTTTCCCAGCGCCATGCTGACGCGCAAGGCCGCCGCCGCGCTGGCCGCGGGCTGCACCGTGGTGGCCCACCCCAGCGCCGAAACGCCGTTCAGCGCGCTGGCGCTGGCCGAACTCGCGGAACGCGCGGGCCTGCCGGCGGGTGTCTTCAACGTGGTCACCGGCGACGCACCCGAGGTGGTCAAACCCTGGACCGAGGATTCCCGCGTGCGCGCGCTCTCGTTCACCGGCTCGACCGAGGTGGGGCGGCTGCTTTACCGCCAATCCGCCGACACGGTGAAACGCCTGGTGCTGGAACTGGGCGGCCACGCGCCGGTGATCGTGTTCAAGGGCGCGGACCTGGACAACGCGGTCGAGGAAACGATGAAGGCAAAATTCGCCACCTCGGGCCAGGATTGCCTGGGCGCCAACCGCATCTTCGTGGAACGCGCGATCTATGACGACTTCTGCGCCCGCTTCACCGAAGCCACGCAGGCGCTGCGCGTGGGCACCGGGATGGACGATCCCGATATCGGTCCGCTGATGAACGAAAAGGCCGTGCAGAAACAGGAAGAGCATGTCGCCGACGCATTGGCCAAAGGCGCGCGCCTGTTGACGGGCGGCAAGCGTCACGCGCTGGGGCCGCTGTTCTATGAACCCACGGTTCTGGCCGACGTGCCCGCCGATGCTGCCATCCTGCGCGAAGAAACCTTTGGCCCCGTCGCGCCCATCATCCCCTTCGATACCGAGGACGAGGTGATCGCGCGCGCCAACGACACCGAATACGGGCTGGTGGCCTATGTGCATACGATGGACCCGCGCCGCATCTACCGCATCAGCCGCGCGTTGCAGTTCGGCATGGTGGCGGTGAACCGCACCAAGGTGACGGGCGCGCCCATCCCCTTTGGCGGGATGAAGCAATCGGGGCTGGGCCGCGAAGGCGCGCGCCAGGGCCTGGAAGAGTTCACCGAGATCAAATACGTCTGCCGCGACTGGGCGTAACTGCCCAAAATATCAAACATATTTTGGGGCGGAGTTTTGCTGCAAAACTCCGCCTCGCCCGACACCTGAAAGGACGACCATGCTGAAGAACGACCAACTCGATCAGTGGGACCGCGACAACTTTTTCCACCCCTCGACCCATCTGGGCCAGTTCGCCCGCGGCGAGGCGCCCAACCGCGTCATTACCGGCGGTCAGGGCTGCCACATCACCGACCGTGACGGCACCCGCCTGCTGGATGCCTTTGCCGGGCTTTACTGCGTCAACGTGGGCTATGGCCGCCAGGACATCGCCGAGGCGATCGCCGAGCAAGCGAAAGAGCTGGCCTATTACCACGCCTATGTCGGCCACGGCACCGAGGCCAGCATCACGCTATCCAAGATGATCCTGGATCGCGCGCCGGAAGGCATGTCCAAGGTCTATTTCGGGCTGGGCGGCTCGGACGCGAACGAAACCAACGTCAAGCTGGTCTGGTATTACAACAACATCCTGGGCCGGCCGGAAAAGAAAAAGATCATCAGCCGCTGGCGTGGCTATCACGGCTCGGGGCTCGTGACCGGCTCGCTGACGGGGCTGGAGCTTTTCCACAAGAAGTTCGACCTGCCGCTGGCGCAGGTCATCCACACCGACGCGCCGTATTACTTCCGCCGCGATGACCTGGGCCAGACCGAAGAGCAGTTTGTGGCGCAATGCGTTGCCTCGCTTGAAGAGCTGATCGACCGCGAAGGCGCCGACACCATCGCCGCCTTCATCGGCGAACCGGTGCTGGGCACCGGCGGCATCGTGCCCCCGCCCGCCGGCTACTGGCAGGCGATCCAGGCCGTGCTGGACAAGCACGATATCCTGCTGATCGCCGACGAGGTCGTGACCGGCTTTGGCCGCCTGGGCAGCATGTTCGGCAGCGATCACTACGGCATCCGCCCCGACATCATCACCATCGCCAAGGGCCTGACCAGCGCCTATGCGCCGCTTTCTGGTTCGATCGTGGGCGACAAGGTCTGGCAGGTGCTGGAACAGGGCACCGATGAAAACGGCCCCATCGGCCACGGCTGGACCTATTCGGCCCACCCCATCGGCGCGGCGGCGGGTGTCGCCAACCTGAAACTGATCGACGAGCTGAACTTGGTGCAGAACGCGGGCGAGGTCGGCGCCTATCTCAACAAGGTGATGGCCGAGGCGCTGGGCGATCACGCCCATGTCGGCGATATCCGGGGCGAGGGGATGCTCTGCGCCGTCGAATTCGTGCGCAACCGCGACGGGCGGCAATTCTTCGATGCCGCCGACAAGATCGGCCCGCAACTGGCCGCCGCGCTGCTGGAACAGGGTGTCATTGCCCGCGCCATGCCGCAAGGCGACATCCTGGGCTTTGCGCCGCCCTTCTGCCTGACGCAGGCCGAGGCCGACGAGATCGCCGGCAAAACCGCCAAGGCCGTGGCCAAGGTGCTGGGCTAGGCCTGCTAAAAATGCGGCGCGCGGGGTCTTGGAACCCGCGCGCCGCATCCCGATATCTGCCGCGGGGGCCGGGCCCCGCTGGCGGGTGCATCGGCCATCCGCGATGGCGGCCCCCGCGATACGCAACGCGCCGATATGTGACTTTCCATGACCTATCTTGCCCTTGTGGCCGGGCTTGCCCTTCTTTTGGCGGGCGGCGATCTGCTGGTGCGCGGCGCGGTGGCGCTGGCCGCGCGGATGGGGCTGTCGCCCCTGCTGATCGGGCTGACGATCGTTGGCTTCGGCACCTCGATGCCCGAGCTTGTGACCTCTCTCAACGCCGCCTTTGCCGGCGCGCCGGGCATCGCGCTGGGCAATGTGGTGGGCTCGAACATCGCCAACATTGGCCTGATCCTGGGGTTGGCGGCGCTGATCGCGCCCATTGCCGTAGCGCGAGGTGATTTTCGCCGTGATGCGCTGTGGTTGGGGCTGGCGACGCTGGCGGCGCTGGCGCTGGCGCAACTGGGCCATGTCGGGCGCGGGGCGGGGGCGGCGCTGCTGGTGGGCATGGCGGGGTATCTGGTCTGGGCCTACCTGTCGGACCGGCGCAAACCGGCGCAGGCCAAGGCGCCCGAGGCCGCGCAACCCCACCCGCAAAACCCCGCGCTGGCCACGTTGCTGGTGCTGGGCGGTATCGCGGCCACCGTTCTGGGCGCGCATCTGCTGGTAGGCGCGGCGATCACGCTGGCGCGCGGCTGGCAGGTGCCCGAGGCTGTGATCGGCCTGACGCTGGTGGCTGTGGGCACCTCGCTGCCCGAGCTCGCCACCTCGGTCATGGCCGCGTGGCGGCGGCAGGGGGCGGTGGCCTTTGGCAACGTGGTCGGTTCCAACATCTTCAACCTGCTGGGCATTCTGGGCGCGACCGCGCTGGTGCATCCGCTGGATGTGCCTGCGGGCATCGCGGCGGTGGATGTCTGGGTGATGCTGGGTGCGACCGCCGCGCTGATCGCTGCCGCCGTCACCGGCTGGCGCATCACGCGCGGCGAAGGCGGGGTCTTGCTGGTGCTTTACGCGGGCTATATCGCGGCAATGGCGCTGCGCGGCGGGGTCTGATCCCCGCGCGCACTCACTCGGCCCAGCGGCCTTCGAAATCGGCGGGGATTTTCAGGATATCGCGCCCGACCTCGTCGATGCGGCGGCGCCCGCACAGGGCCATCGATATGTCCAGCTCCTTGTGGATCACCTCAAGCGCGCGGGTCACGCCCTGCTGCCCCATCGCGCCCAGCCCATAAACAAAGGCCCGCCCGATATAGGTGCCCTTGGCCCCCATCGCCATCGCCTTGAGCACGTCCTGCCCCGACCGGATGCCGCTGTCCAGATGCACCTCGGTCTTGTCGCCCACCGCGTCCAGGATACCGGGCAACGCGCGGATGGAACTCAGCGCGCCATCCAGCTGCCGACCGCCATGATTGCTGACGACAATGGCGTCGGCGCCCACCTGAAGGGCCATTTCGGCGTCTTCCGGCTCCATGACGCCTTTCAGGATCACCTTGCCGCCCCATTCATCCTTGATCTTGGCGATCTTGTCCCAGTCCAGCGTCGGATCGAACTGTTCCGCCGTCCAGGCGCCCAGGTCGGCGGCGTCGCTGATGCCATCTACATGGCCCACGATATTGCCGAAATGGCGGCGCTTGGCGCTCAGCATTTCGATCCCCCAGCGCCACTTGGTCGCCAGGTTCGCCATGGTCGACAGCGTCAGCTTGGGCGGGGCGGACAGGCCGTTTTTCAGATCCTTGTGCCGCTGGCCGAGGATCTGCAAATCCAGCGTGATGACGAGGGCCGAGCATTTCGCATCCTTGGCCCGCTGGATCAGCGACGACACGAACCCCTGGTCCTTCATCGTGTAAAGCTGGAACCAGAAGGGGCGGGTCGTCTTGGCGGCCACATCCTCGATCGAGTTGATGGACATGGTGGACAGGGTGAACGGCACACCGAATTTCTCGGCGGCGCGGGCGGCCTTGATCTCGCCATCGGCGTGCTGCATCCCCGTCAGCCCCACGGGGGCCAGCGCCACGGGCATCGTCACATCCTCGCCGATCATCTGCGTCGCGGTGGACCGGCCCGACATATCGACGGCCACCCGCTGGCGCAGGCGGATCTTGTCGAAATCGCTGACATTTTCGCGGAACGTTTGTTCCGTCCAGCTGCCGCTTTCGCAGTAATCATAAAACATGCGCGGGGTGCGCCGGCGATAGATCTGTTTCAGGTCGTCGATGCAGGTGATGACGGTCATGGCCGGGCCCTCGCGATATTGGTGAGGTTTACTTACCAATCAGGCGCTTTTTTCGCAATCGGCAAAACCACGCAGGGCAGAGCTTGCTCTTAATACGATATCGCACTATGTAATACGATATCGCATAAAATGGAGAGCCCCATGCCCCTCACCCGCCGCAAAACACTCGCCCTTTTGGGCGGTGGCCTGATCGCCGCCGCCGGGGGCGCCGGCTGGCACGTCACCCGCCCGCTGAAAACCGCGCTGCAACCCTGGGCGCAGGCCGGTCAGCACGATGATCCGCGCCTTTACGCGCTCAGCTATGCGATCCTGGCACCCAACCCGCATAACCGGCAGCCCTGGCTGGTCGAACTGGTGGGCACCGATCAGGTCGTGCTGCATGTCGACCGTGGCCGCCTGCTGCCGCATACCGACCCGTTCAGTCGCCAGATCACCATCGGCCTGGGCTGCTTTCTGGAACTGATGCGCCTTGCTGCGCTGGAACGCGGCCAGCAGGTCGACATCATACCGTTCCCCGAAGGCGGCGATCCGCTGGCGCTGGATGGCCGCCCGGTGGCGCAGTGCACCTTTCACCCCACCGATGCCGCGCCCGACCCGCTGTTTGCCCATGTGATGGACCGCCGCACGCTGAAAGAACCGTTTGATACCGGCCGTTCAGTCGCCCCCGACACGCTGGCGCAGATCACCGCCGCCGCGCAATTCGGTAGCCGCGTGGGCGCCACCGCCGACCCGGCCCAGGTGGCCCGATACCGCGACCTGACACGGCAAGCACTGCTGATCGAAATCGAAACCCCGCACACCTACCGCGAAAGCGTCGATCTGTTCCGCATTGGCCGTGCCGAGGTGGACGCCAGCCCCGATGGCATCGACTTTACCGGCCCGATGTTCGAGGTGCTGGCACTGGCCGGGCTTTTCAACCGCGACGCCGCGCTTGATACCTCCAGCATGAGCTATCAGCAGGGCATCGCCGCCGTGCTGGCCAATGCCGAAACGGCCATGGCGCATATCTGGCAGGTGACGCAGGCCAACAGCCGCGCCGACCAGATCGCCGCCGGGCGCGACTGGCTGCGGCTGAACCTGGCGGCCACGGGCCTTGGCGTGGGCATCCAACCGCTCAGCCAGGCCTTGCAGGAATATCCCGAAATGGCCGCGCATTACGCCGATATCCACCAGGCTCTGGCCCCCGAGGGCGGAACCGTGCAAATGTTCGCACGGCTTGGATATGGCCAGGCGGTGCCGCAAAGCCCGCGCTGGCCGCTGGAGAGTAAACTGATTGGCTGATCACGACGCGCCCCCGCCGATTTTCGCCCTGATGAACGAAATCGGCATCATCCACCAGCTGGCAACCGCGCTGTTCGAGGCGCGGTTGCCCAAGGGCGTGCTGGTGTCGCATTTCGCCGTGCTGAACCACCTGACCCGAGTGCGTGACGGCGCCACGCCGTTGCAACTGGCGCAGGCCTTCCAGGTGCCGAAAACCACGATGACCCACACGCTGTCGGGGCTGGAAAAACGCGGTTGGGTCGATCTGCGCCCCAACCCGGACGACAAGCGGTCGAAACAGGTGTGGCTGACCCAGGCAGGCCGCGCCTTTCGCGCGCAGGCGATTGCCGACCTGGCGCCCGACCTGGCCCGCATCGCGCGCGACAACCCGGGGCTGGCCGAACGCGCTTTGCCCGACCTGACCGCCCTGCGCCAATATCTCGACAGCACCCGCGACACCGGCACGCCCGAGTGACGGGGGATGGACGCCGCGCACCGTTCGGGTAAGTTGGCGGCGAAAAGGGGACCTGCCCATGTATTTCGATGACCTGCCAGTGGGCTTTCAATACGAGTCCGACGAAATCACCCTGACCGAGGACGAGATCATCGCCTTCGCCCGTCAATACGACGCGCAGCCCTTTCACACGGATGCAGAGGCGGCTGAACAGTCGATCTATGGCGGGATCATCGCCAGCGGATTCCACACGATGCTGGTGGCGTTCAACCTTTGGCTCAAGGCCGGTATCTGGAACGAGGCGTCGATGGGCTCGCCCGGCATGCGCGAGGTGCAGTGGCGCCGCCCCGTGCGGCCTGGCGACCGTCTGCGCATCCGGGCCGAGGTGGTGGGGGCGGCCCCGTCGAAATCGCGCCCCGACAGGGGCCGGATCGAGGTGCGCACCGATGTTCTGAACCAGGCCGACGAGCTGGTGATGAGCTATACCGCCACCCATATCCTGAAACGAAAGCACGCCGCATGAGCATCATCCTGATCGGCACTCTGGCCAGCCTGGGCGCGGGCCTGATGACCGGGGTGGGGGCGATCCCGGTGCTGTTCGGCAAGCAGGTCAGCCGGCGCACGAACGACATGATGTTGGGCTTTGCCGCGGGCGTGATGATCTCGGCCAGCTTTTTCTCGCTGATCCTGCCGGGGATCGATGCGGGACAAGAGGTGTATGGCAGCGTGCCCGCAGCCGCGGCGCTGGCGGGCCTTGGCATCGCGCTGGGGGCCGCGATGGTGGCCTGGATGAACAACAGCCTGCCGCATGAACATTTCATCGTCGGGCCCGAAGGCGCCGATCCGGGGGCGCTGCCCAAGATCTGGCTGTTCATCATCGCCATCACCATCCACAATTTCCCCGAAGGCATGGCCGTGGGCATCGGTTTCGGCGGCGGCAACGTGACGAACGGCATCAGCCTGGCCACCGGCATCGGTCTGCAAAACGCGCCCGAAGGGCTGGCCGTGGCGCTGGCGCTGCGCGGGCAGGGCTAT
>JAASTF010000355.1 GCA_021767525.1 Paracoccaceae bacterium | reverse complement strand
GCGCTGCCTGTCCGACCGGGTTGGGGGGCTTTGCCCCCCGTCGCTGCGCGACTCCCCCCAGGATATTTTCAGAGAGAGGAAGCGGACGGGGCCGGATAGGTGCGCGAAGGCAAAGGCGTGGTGGCGATGGCCTTTTGGAGCTGGTCGATCATCAGCGCCTCGGCCCGGTTCAGCCGCTTGCGCGGGTTGGTGACAAGGTAGATGTCGATGGCGGGCGGATCGTCATAGGGCGGCAGACGCCACAGGATGCCCTGCGCCTCGTCGCGGGCGGCCACATGCACGGGCAGCGCACCGATGCCCAGGCCGCACAGGATCATGCGCCGCACCTCTTCCAGCTGGCTGGAGCGGCCCACGACGGTTTGATCCAGCGCGCTTTGGCGGCGCAACAGGGCCACCGGGCGCAGCGAATCGTTCAGGTCATCGGTTTCGAAGGCCACCGCGTCGCGCCCGCGCAGATCGTCGAGCGTCAGCCCGCTTTGCCCGAAAAGCGGGTGGTCCGGGCCGCAATAGAAGCCGAAGAATTCACGATAGAGCACGGCATAGTCCAGATCGGGGTTTTGCCGGTTCACCAGGCAGATGCCAAAGCTGGCGGTGCGATCCTGCACGGCGCGGCCCACCTCGGCGCTGGTGGCCGTGCGCAGGCGGAACCGCACGCGCGGATGGGCGGCGTGGGTGTCGCGTAGCAGGTTGTCCAGCAAAGGCGTCTCGACATGGGTGGCCAGCGCGATGGAAACCTGGCCCGATATCTCGGCCTCGGCCCGCGCGGCGAGGTCGGGCAGGCGCGCAACACCGCCATAGAGATCGGCGCATTCCTGGTACAGTGCCCGTCCCGCCTCGGTCAGGGTGAACTGGCCCTGGCCACGGTGGATCAGGCGGGTGCCAAGCGCCTCTTCCAGACGCTTCAGCGCCAGGCTGATCGCTGGCTGTCCGCGCAGCAGGCGGCGCGCGGCGGCGGTGATGCTGCCGGCCTCGACAATGACGACGAAGCTGCGCAACAGGTTCCAGTCGAGCTGCGCCACGAACCGCTCGCCCGCGCGGCCTGCATTAATTTGATCAATGTCATTCATTCCGAATATCAATTTGAACGAATGCACCATTCATGCAAGGGTTTTCGCCAGTTTCGATAGACGGATCACGCCCATGGCCAGCAAACTTTTCTACCAATCCCGCCTGCCCCGCCCCGCGCTGGACCGCGCCGAGGGGATTTACATGTGGGACCAATCCGGCAAGCGCTATATCGACGGATCGAGCGGCGCGATGGTCAGCAATATCGGCCATTCCAACCCCGCCGTTCTGGACGCAATGCGCGCACAGATGGAGAAATCGACCTTCGGCTATCGGCTGCATTTCCAAACCGACGCATCCGAGATCCTGGCCGAGAAAACCGCCGCGCTGTGCCCCGAGGGGATGAACCGCGTGTTCTTCGTCTCGGGCGGGTCCGAGGCGGTGGAGAGCACGCTGAAACTGGCGCGCCAATACGCCCTCGCCCGCGGTCAGGCGCAGCGGTACAAGGTGATTTCGCGGATGCCGTCCTATCACGGCAGCACGCTGGGGGCGCTGGCGGTGACGGGCTATGCGCCGCTGTCGACGCCGTTCGATCCGATGATGCAGCGGATGCCGAAAATCCCCGCGCCGCGCGCCTATCTGGACGGGCTGGATGCCGATGACCCGGCCACCGGCCACCACTATGCCGACATGCTGGAGCAGAAGATCCTGGATGAAGGGCCCGAAACCGTGCTGGCCTTTATCGTCGAGCCGGTGGGCGGTGCCTCGAGCGGCGCGCTGGTGCCGCCGGCGGGCTATATGCAAAGAATTCGCCAGATTTGCGACACTTACGGCGTGCTGTTGATCCATGACGAGGTGATGTCTGGCGGTGGGCGCACGGGCAAATTCTGGGGCGCCGATCATTGGGGCACCGCGCCTGATCTGATCTCGATCTCCAAGGGCTTTGGCGGTGGCTATGTGCCGCTGGGCGCGATGATCGCGCGCGACGATATTGTCGAGGCGGTGCTGGATGCGGGCGGCTTTGCCCATGGGCACACCTATGCGGGCAACCCGCTGGCCTGCGCGGCGGGCGCGGCGGTGATCGACGAAATTCACCGCGCCGGCCTGATCGACAACGCCGCGCAAACCGGTGACTACCTGAAATCGCGGCTGAATGCCCTGATGAACCGCTATCCCTTTATCGGTGACGTGCGGGGCAAGGGGCTGCTTCTGGCGTTCGAGTTGATGGCCGACCGGGTGACGAAAGAACCGCTGCCGACGGGCCTCAATGCTCATTCCCGGCTGGTCGATATCGCCTATGACAAGGGGTTGATCATCTATTCGCGCCGCACGCGCGGGGGCCTGTCGGGCGATCACTTCCTGGTCTGCCCGCCGATGATCACCACAGCCGCGCAAGTGGACGAGCTGATGGAACTGCTGACCGCCGCGCTGGACGATTTCGCCCATGAGGCGGGGTTGGAGCGGTCGGCCGCATGATCCGCACCGCCACACCAGAGGATGCCGAGGCGATCGCCGCGATGACCCGCGCGCTGTCGGATCACACGGGCGACACCGATATTCATAAAGGCACCGCAGATGATCTGCGCGCGGCCTTTGGCCATATCCGCGCGCTGATCGCCGAGGATGGATTAAAAACAACTGGTATGGTGTTGTTTTTTCCGTATTATTCCACGATCCGCGGCGAGATGGGGCTGTATGTCCAAGACCTGTTCGTGGATGCCACTGCACGCGGCACAGGGCTGGGCCGGGCACTGCTGGCCGCCGCAGCCAAGGCCGCGCAAGCCGAATGGAACGCGCGCTTTCTGATCCTGTCGGCGGCGCGCGACAATGACACGGCGCTGGCCTTTTACGACCGTCTTGGCCTCATTCGGCACGAGGACGAGGTGCAATTGTCATTGGAACACGACGCATTCGCCGAACTGACGGAGAGGCCATGAAACTGCCTGACAAGACCACGACGATGGAGCAAGCCATCGCCACCATCCCCGACGGCGCCACCGTGATGCTGGGCGGGTTCGGCGTGCCCGGCACGCCCTTCCTGATGATCCAGGAACTGGTGCGCCAGGGCAAACGCGATCTGACCATCATCAAGAACGACGCGAATGAAACCGGCATGGGCGTCGATCACCTGCTGGTGGCGGGCTGCGTGCGGCGGCTGATCACCACCCATCTGGGGCTGAACGCCAATGCCATCCGCATGATGAACGCAGGCGAGATCGAGGTCGAATTCTGCGCGCAAGGCATGCTGGCCGAGCGCATTCGCGCAGGCGGCGCAGGGCTCAAGGCCATCGTCAACGATATCGGCATCGACACCGAGATGGGCCGGGGCAAGCAAAGGGTCGAAATCGGCGGCGAAGTCGCGATGATCGAAACCGCTTTGCGCGCCGACGTGGCGCTGCTGCACGCCGCACAGGCCGATACAT
>JAASTF010000354.1 GCA_021767525.1 Paracoccaceae bacterium | reverse complement strand
CCCCCCCCCCCCCCCCCCCCCCCCCCCCCCGGTCGGATCGGCACAGCCGATCCGAAACCTCCGTCATCCCGCGCCTAGGCCAGTTTTCCCAGCATCCGCGCCCAACTGCGGATGCCCTTGTGAAAGCTGTCGATGTCGTATTTTTCGTTCGGGGAATGGATGTTGTCGTCATCCTTGGCAAACCCGGTCAACAACGCGTCCATGCCAAGGATCTCCTTGAAATGCCCCGCGATCGGGATCGAGCCGCCGCAGCCGATAAAGGCCGCGGTGTCGCCCCATTCCTCGGTCAGGGCGTCGCGGGTTTTCTCGAACAGCGGGTGATCGGTGGTCATGCGGCTGCCGCCGGCGCCGCCCGACAGTTTGAACTCGGCGGTGCAGTCTTCGGGCAGGTGCGCGGTCACCCAGTCGCGGAAATTCTGCCGGATCGCGGCAGGCTCCTGATCGCCCACAAGGCGGAAGCTGATCTTGGCGTGCGCCTGCGCCGGCAGCACGGTTTTAAAGCCAGCGCCGGTATAGCCACCCCAGATGCCGTTGATTTCCGCGGTGGGGCGCGACCAGATCATTTCCAGCGGCGTGCGGTCCTGTTCGCCCGCGGGCACCGACAGGCCCACATCGCCCAGGAAGGCGGCATGATCGAATCCCAGCGCCTCCC
Source organism: Paracoccaceae bacterium (assembly GCA_021767525.1). GTDB lineage: Bacteria > Pseudomonadota > Alphaproteobacteria > Rhodobacterales > Rhodobacteraceae > Lutimaribacter. Next base: position 2,785 of record JAASTF010000354.1, on the reverse strand, counting down.
ACTGGGCCGCAGTTTCCGCGTCGATCTCGGGCACACCGTCATAGAAATGGGGGATCGTCACGCGGCCCTGATCGTCATGCATCCCGCCCAGGATACGGGTCAGCACGCGGATGGGGTTCATCGCCACGCCGCCATACATGCCCGAATGCAGGTCGCGGCGGGCGGCATGAATCGTCACCTCTTCGGCCACCATGCCCCGCAGCATGGTCATGATCGCAGGCGTTTTCGACTGGAACAGCCCCGTGTCGCAGATCAGCGCCAGGTCGGCGCGCAGCTCGTCGGCGTTGTCGGTCAGAAAGGGCACCAGCGAGGGCGAGCTTGATTCCTCTTCCCCCTCGAACAGCACGGTCAGCTTGCAGGGCAGGGCGCCGTGTTCGGCCACCCAGGCGCGACAGGCCTCGACAAAGGTCATCAGCTGGCCTTTGTCGTCGCTGGCGCCACGGGCGCGTATGGTTTGCCCGTGCGGGCCGTCCACCACCGCAGGGTCGAACGGGTCGCTGTCCCACAGCTCCAGCGGGTCGACGGGCTGCACGTCGTAATGGCCGTAGAACAGCAGGTGCGGCGCGCCTTCGGGGCCGTCCATATGGCCCACCACCATCGGGTGGCCGGGCGTGGGGCGCACGGCGGCGTCCATGCCGATGCCGCGCAGATCCTCGGCCAGCCATTCGGCGGCCTTCTGACAGTCATCCGCGAACTTGGGGTCGGTCGAGATCGAGCGGATGCGCAAAAGATCCTGCAGGCGCGCGATGGCCTGGGGCAGGTCGGCGTCGATTCGTGCCAGCACGGCGTCTTGGGTCATTGGGCAGTCCTGTCGTTGAAGTGGTCGGTCGCGGTTCTTTTTGGGCAAAGCCGCGGGGCGGTGCAACCGCGCGGGCGGCTTCGCGCGCCTAATAGCCGAAGGTTTCGTAATCCTGCTGGAAAATATCGCGCACGCGGCGGGCGATGGCCGGTCCGGAAAGCAGGGTATCGGGGGCCTGGGGCTGGCGGTTTTCGGTGCCGATGGCGGGCGGGCGATCCAGCGCCAGCCGGTCGCTCAGGCCGCGGAAAAAGGCGGGCAAATCCTCTATCCTTCCGACCAGCGTGGGCTGAAAGACCTGAGGGTGGATAAAGGCGGTCTGGGCGCGCCAATGCCCGTCGACGCGATGCGCGCCTTCGGTGGCGATCTGCCATTCCAGGTAGTCCAGGAACTTTTCCATCCCGCGTGGCGTGTCGGGATCGGTGCTCCAGTCGAACCCCACGACCGCGTTCATGCGCAACCTGTCGCGCGCGAACCAGCGTGCGGCTAAGCGATGCGACTTGCACAGGTAGCGAAAGCCCGACACCGCCCGGGCCAGCGGATCGCGCACGATGCACAGCCGCTCGCGCGGGCCGTCCGGCGCCAGGAGATCGGCGCTGGACAGGCCCTGGCGCAAGGCCCGCGAAAACACGCCGAAATCGGCCAGGCGGTGGACCGTGGCGCTTGGGTTTATGTCGTCAAGCGGCGTGATCTGCGTGGTGAAAGGGGCGCCGAACTCGGCCTCGAACAGAAAGCGCAGCGTCGTGCTCGACGCGTTCTTGCCGACCGAGATGAAGGCCCATCTGCGCGAGCGCGGAAAGATGATCTGCTCCAAATAATTGCGCGCGGCCAGCCGGGCGGGAAAGGCATCCGGGTGGGCGGCAAGCGAGCGGTCGATGGCGGCGGCCATCTCGGCCTCGGTCACGATGCCGGTGAAAAGCGGGGCCGGATCACGCGGTGTCGGCATCTGAACCTCGGAGTCTGGCGCCCGGCGGCGCGGGGGTGGACGGGGCGGCCGGGCGAAAAGATGTGCCGGAATGCCGCCTTTTCTTGATATGGATCATGTCCGCCCTTGCGCGTCAAATTGTAGCCTGTGCAAGACCGGGCATATTGCCTAGTTTCAGGAACGCACGAAAGCCGGGCTTGTCCCGGCGCCAGACGAACAGGACCAAAGGGGATGCGCGTGGATTACAACGCCCAGCTGGATCAGGCCATCAATCGCCTGCACGAGGAAGGCCGCTATCGCACCTTCATCGATATCGAACGCGAAAAGGGCAATTTCCCCCATGCCACCTGGCACCGTCCCGATGGCAGCAAGATGCCCGTCACGATCTGGTGCGGCAACGACTACCTTGGCATGGGCCAGAACCCGCAGGTGTTGGCCGCGATGTCCGAGGCGCTTGCGGCGACGGGCGCAGGCTCGGGCGGGACGCGCAATATTTCCGGCACGACCGTCTATCACAAGCGGCTTGAGGCCGAGCTGGCCGACCTGCACGGCAAGGAAGCGGCGCTTTTGTTCACCAGCGCCTATATCGCCAATGACGCCACGCTAAGCACCTTGCCCAAGCTGTTTCCCGGGCTCATCATCTATTCCGACGCGTTGAACCATGCCTCGATGATCGAGGGCGTGCGCCGCAATGGCGGGGCCAAGCGTATTTTCCGTCACAACGACGTGGCCCATCTGCGCGAGTTGCTGGCGGCCGACGACCCCGCCGCGCCCAAGCTGATCGCCTTTGAATCGGTCTATTCGATGGATGGAGATTTCGGCCCGATCTCAGAGATTTGCGACCTGGCCGACGAGTTCGGCGCGCTGACCTATATCGACGAGGTGCACGCCGTGGGCATGTATGGCCATCGCGGCGGCGGCGTGACCGAGCGCGACCGCCTGGCCCACCGTATCGACATCATCAACGGCACGCTGGCCAAGGCCTATGGCGTGATGGGCGGCTATATCGCGGCCTCGGCCAAGATGTGCGACGCCATCCGCTCGTACGCACCGGGGTTCATCTT
>JAASTF010000353.1 GCA_021767525.1 Paracoccaceae bacterium | reverse complement strand
TGGCGCACACGGGCGGTGGCAGGGTCGACCGACAGGCCGCCCTGCGTGTGAAACAGCGCGCCGGTGACCCTGACGGCGGCGTAGGGCGGCGTCAGCGGGGTGGCCGGAAAGCTGCGGCCGAAGGCGTCGGTGCCGCCGGCTGGGATCGTGGCCAGGGTGCCCGCCAGCGCATCGGCGGGCAGGCCTGTTTCCGCGGCCAGATCGGCGACCGTGTCGGCCCATTTGATCGCGCCCTGACGCTCGGCCTGTTTGAAATCCTCGAACTGGCGGGCGATGGCGGCGATGCGTGCATCGAAAATTGTCCAAGCAACTCCAGAGGGTTGGGCCAGCACTGCACGGGCGGCCTCGGAATAGCCCTGGCTTTCATCCCAGAAGCGTTCGCCGGTGATATTAACCTGCACGCCGCCCTCCATGATCACCGCCCAGGTGATCAGGATGCCATGCGGATGGGCCACGTTGCCGTGGCCTTGATAGGCGCCCAGGTGCTGCATTTCCGCGCCGATTTCATCGCCCCAAAGCACCGCGTCGCCCACATTGCCGTCATGGCCGAACCACAGCGCGTCGCGGATGGCGGGCATGTGTTCGGCCACCATGTCGCGGTTTCCGCCGAACCCGTTGCAGGCCAGAATGACCCGCCCCGCGCCCACGGTTTCGGTGCCGCCATCGGGGCGCACAAGACATGCACCATCCATGCACATCTCATGCATATAAAGATCACGCGCGCGGCGTTCGCAGATCACGTCGATCCCCGCCCGTTCGACCGCGCCGCGCAGCGCGTCGATCAGGTCGCGCCCGGCGCGGCTGGGCAGCCCGTGCATCCGGCGGCGCGAGTGGCCGGGATAGTCGAAATCCGTCACGACCGACAGCGGCAGGCGATGCGCCTCGGTCAGCCAGTCGATCACCGGCCCGGCGGTGCGCGCCATCGCGTCGACCAGCGCGGGGTCATTCTCGCCCTTGGCCTTGGCCTGGATGTCGGCGGCGAAAAGCGCGGCGCTGTCGTCGATGCCCGCCGCGCGCTGCTGCGTGGTGCCGGCGGCGGGGATCAGCCCGGCGCTGAGCGCGGTCGAGCCTTGTGGCACGGCGTCGGCCTCGACCACCAGCACCTGCTCGCCCGCCTCGTGTGCGGCCAGCGCCGCGACCATGCCCGCCGCGCCGCCGCCGATAATCAGCGTGTCGACCGTCAGATCGAAGCGGTCGGGCGGGGGCAGAACGCTCATCCCTTGTCCTTGCCGTCGAAGCGTTGGCCGGCCTCCAGCATCTCGGGCGTGCCGATCACACGGTTCAGCCCGTCGAAATCGAACATGCGATCCGCGAAGGGCTTGTTCGAGCCGTTGGCATGCAGCGAGGCGTAATAGTCGCGCGCGGCATGGGCCAGCGCCCGCACGATGCCGCCCGGAAAGATCACGATATCGAAGCCAAGCGCCTGCAGATCCTGGGCCGACTGGATCGGCGTTGCGCCGCCTTCGACCATGTTGGCCAGCAGCGGAACGCGACCCTTGAAGGTGTCGGCCACGCGCGCCAGCTCATCGCCGGTGCGCGGCGCCTCGATGAACAGAACGTCGGCACCGGCCTGCACATAGGCCTCGGCCCGGTCGGTGGCGGCGTCGAACCCTTCCACGGCAATCGCATCGGTGCGGGCGATGATCAGGGTGTCTTCACTGGCGCGGGCGTCGGCCATGGCGGCGATCTTGCCCACCATTTCAGCGCGCGAGATCAGCGATTTGTCCGACAGGTGGCCGCAGCGTTTGGGATATGTCTGATCTTCGACCTGCAGGGCATTCGCGCCCGCGCGCTCATAAAGGCGCATGGTGCGTTGCGCGTTCAGGGCGTTGCCGAACCCGGTATCGGCGTCGATGATCACCGGCAGGTCCACGCGGTCGCGGATCAGGGTCATGGTGTCGGCCATTTCCGTCACGCTGGTCAGGCCGATATCGGGGCGGCCCAGGCGGGTATAGGCAACCGCGGCGCCCGACAGATACAGCGCCTCGAACCCGGCCTGTTGGGCCAACGCGGCGGTCAGCCCGTCATAGATGCCGGGCGCGGTCAGGATCTGCGGTTGGGTCAGGCGGGATTTCAGGGTCATGCCGCGCCCCCCAGCATGTCGGTCGCCTGGGCGCAGGTCATCTGCGCACCCAGCGAGCCGAGAGAGATCAGCGTGGCGTCATGCACCTCGTCCTTGAAGGCCGCGCAGCCATCGGTCAGCAAAACGGTGTCGATGTTGCGCAGATGCGCGTCGCGCAGCGTGCTGGCCACGCCGCCATTGGTGACGATGCCCCCGATCAGCAGCATGTCGATATCCAGCGCGCGCAGGATGTATTCCAGCCGGGTTTGGTAGAAGGCGGAATAGGCCACCTTTTCCACCGTGTAATCGGCGGGCGCCAGGTCATCGACCAGCTGGTGGCCGAAAGCGCCCGGCGCGAAATCGCCCTTGCCCAGGAAGGGGCGCAGCTGTTTCAGGTGCGGCGCGATCAACGGCTCGCCCCCGGGTCCGGGGACCAGCGTGAACTGCGCGCTGATATAGGTGCCGCCCGCCGCGCGCAGCGCATCGCGCAAGGGCGCGATCCGGGCGGGCAGGGCGGTGATCGCTTGCGCCCCCTGACCGGCCCGGCCATAGGCGCCTTGCGCGTGCAGAAAGTCGTTCTGCAAGTCGATGGTCAGCAGCGCGCTGCGTTTTGCATCAATCCTGTCGATCCGGGCCATGATTTACCCTTTCACTCGGTCAATGTTCGTGTTGCCGAACTGGTCGACCGTGGCGCGCAGCCCGGGATCGACCAGAACGGTGGTGTCGGGCTGCTCCAGTATTGCGGGGCCGAGGATTTCGGCGCCCACGGGCAAGGCCAGCCGGTCATAGATCGCGGTGTCATGCCACTGATCGCCGAAATGCACCTGGCGCTGGCCCGTGTGCGCGGCTGTCACCTCGCCGCCCGGGGGCGCCAGCGTCGACAGGTCGAACTTGGGCCGCCGGCCGATTACGGCGGTGCGCAGGTTCATCACGCGGCGCACGCCGCCCGGCAGCAGCCGGCCATAGGTGGCGTTGTAGGCGGCGTCGAAGGCCTGGGCGATCTGGTCGCGCGTTGGCGGCGTGACTTTGCCATCGGTGATGGTGACCGACAGCGGCACCGCGACGGTATGGGTCTGGCCCAGATAGGCCATGTCCAGTTCCACCACCACGTCGCGCGCGTCAAAGGTGCTGCGGGCGGCATCCAGCAGGGCGTGACCCCTCTCCACGTGGTCCTGCAGGAAGGCAGCCAACGCAGCTTCGTCCAGGTGATCGACCATGGCATTGATCGTCTGGACGAAATCCTGGCGCATATCGGCGATGACGCAGCCCATCGCGCTGGTCACGCCCGGGTAGCGGGGCACGATGGCGCGGGCCAGGCCCACATCGTCGATGAGCGCGCCGGTATGCAGCGCGCCGCCGCCGCCAAAGGGCATGAAGGCAAAGCGTTTCGGGT
>JAASTF010000352.1 GCA_021767525.1 Paracoccaceae bacterium | reverse complement strand
TTTGGGCCGGCGGGCACGCGGCCCGCTATTCAGCTTCATCTTGCCAGGAAAACTCCGGGGGGTGAATTGGCCCGCAGGGCCAAGAGGGGGGCCGCGCCCCCCTGCCCCCGGCGACGCGGGCACCGCCCGCGGCGCAATCGCGGTTACTTGCCCGCCGCCGCCTTGAAGCCATCGCGTCCGCGCATCGCCTTGCCATAGGCCAGCAACCGCTCATCCTCGATCGGGAATTTCGCGCTGAACGCCCAGTTCAGACAATGCGCCGCCACGATATCGGCAATCGTCATCGTCTCTCCTATCAAGAACGGGCCGTCGCCCAGATAATCGGCCAGCCGCCTGGCGTTGCGCGCAAATTCCCACCGCAGCGAGTCCTTCACCTCGGGCACCCGCCGCTCCTCTGGCAGAACAAAGGTATGCCGCGCGGCGGCCCACAGCACCGCGTCGATCTCGTCCAGCACCATGTGCATCAACCCGTCTTGCCGCGCGCGCTCGATCGTGCCGGCTTTGTGGGTCAGCCCGCCATGCTTGTCAGCCAGAAAGGTGATGATCGCGGTCGAATCCGTCACCACGTCGTCCCCCACGCGCAGCGCGGGAATCTTGCCCGACGGGTTGGCCGCCAGCGCCTCAGGCGAATGCGGCTTGCACTCGATATGGTCGTAACTCTGGCCCAGCTCCTCCAGCGTCCACATGACGCGAAAGGCGCGGCTCTGCATCCCACCGATAACCGTGTACATGGTGTTTCCCTCCCTGATCGCTTTGCGCGTCAGGTAAGCGCAGAACGCGGGCGATTGCCAGCCCGCGCCACGTGACGCCGCGTCAGATCAACCGCGCATCAGGTCGGGCAGATCGCCGGTCAGGCCCGCCGCCTCGCGGATCAGGCCACGGCGCAGGGCGGGCACCGCGTTTACCGCACCCATGCCGATATCGCGCACCGCCCGCAGCAGCGGGTTGTCGTTGGAAAACAGCCGGTTCGTCAGGTCGGTCGTCATGGCCAGTGTCGCGGTGTCGAACCGCCGCCAGGATTGGTATCGCTCCAGCACCGGCGCGGTGCCGATCTCTTCGCCGCGCGCCCGCGCCTCGTCCAGCACCTGCGCCAGCGCGGCCACATCGCGGAACCCCGCATTCAGACCCTGGCCCGCAATCGGGTGCATCCCGTGCGCCGCATCCCCGATCAGCGCCAGCCGCTCAGCGACAAAACTGTTGGCCACGGTCAGGTTCAGCGGATAGCTGAACCGCTGCCCCGCAATGGCAATTTCGCCCAGGAAATCGCCGAACCGCGGGCGCAGCACCTGCAAGAACCCGTCATCGTCCAACGCCATGAACCGCGCCGCCGTCTCGTGCGTTTCCGACCACACGATGGACGACCGGTTGCCCGGCAGCGGCAGAATGGCCAGTGGACCGGGAGGCATGAAAAACTGATGCGCCACGCCGCCATGCGGTTTTTCATGCTCGATGGCGCAGACCAGCGCGGTCTGCCCGTAATCCCAGCCGGTGCGCCGGATCCCCGCCCGCGCCGCCGTGCCCGAGGCGCGGCCATCCGCCCCCACCAGCAGCCGCGCCCGCAGGCTCTGCCCATCGGCCAGCGTGACGGTCACGCCCTGGCCATCGGCCTCTTGCGCCACCACCGTCGCTTCGTTCCGCACGGTGATGCGGTCGCTGGCGGCCATCGCCTCGATCAGCGCGCGCCGCAGGAACCGGTCCTCCAGCATGTGGCCCATCGGGCCTTCCTCGATCTCGGCATGATCGAAATGCAGGAAATAGGGCGACAGCGGCCCCTTGCCCGCGCGCCCGTCGCTGACCTTGATCTCCAGCATCGGCTGCGCGTTCTCGGCCAGACCGTCCCACAGCCCCAACCGCCGCAGCATCCGCACCGACCCCAGCGCCAGCGCATAGGCCCGCCCGTCGAAATCGGCCCCTTCCAGAACCGCCCTGGGCTGCGCATCGATCACCACCGACGACAGGCCAGACCGCGCCGCCGCCAGCGCCAGCGCCGGGCCGTTCAGACCGCCACCGACGATCAGGATATCGCTGTCATATGTCATGCCCCAAATATGCGCGCCCGAACGGGATTGTCCATGCGCCGCAGTGCCGCTACCGTCACGGCAAATCAAAAGAGGATCAGGGACATGAGCGATTGGCTGACCATGACCGCCGCGGATCTGGGCCGGGGCATCGACGCGGGCGACATAGACCCGGTCGAGCTGACCGAGGCGTATCTCTCCGCCATCGACGCTCATGAGTACACCCCCCGCATCTATGCGCGCCTGACCGCCACCCGCGCCCGGGCCGAGGCGCGGGCCGCCGCCGAACGCGCCAGGCTGGGCCTGCGGCGCTCGCCGCTGGATGGCGTGCCCATCAGCTGGAAAGACCTGTTCGACACAGCCGGCGTGACGACTGAGGCGGGCAGCGCCCTGCTGAAAGATCGCACGCCCACCCGCGACGCGCGGCTTTTGCGCAATGCCACCGCCAACGGCCTCGTCTGCCTGGGCAAGACGCATATGACCGAACTGGCCTTTTCCGGCCTTGGTTTGAACCCCGTCACCGCCACGCCGCCAAACGTGAACGACCCCGCGCTGGCGCCCGGCGGCTCGTCCTCGGGCGCGGCCACCTCGGTCGCCTTCGGGCTGGCCGTGGCTGGCATCGGCAGCGACACGGGCGGCTCGGTCCGCGTGCCCGCGGCCTGGAACAACCTCGTTGGGCTGAAAACCACCGCCGGGCGCCTGTCGCTCGAAGGCGTCGTGCCCCTGGCCGAGAAATTCGACACCATCGGCCCGCTCTGCCGCTCGGTCGAGGATGCGGGCCTGCTGATGGCCGCGATGGAGGGGGGGCGTGCCCCCGACCTGCGCGATGTCAGCCTGATGGGCACCCGCATCGCCGCGCTGCAAACCAGCGTGATGGCCGATATACGTGACGCGCCGCTGGCCGCCTATCATGACGCGGTCGAATCCCTGCGCAAGGCCGGCGCCACAATTGAGCCCGTCGAGTCGCCCGAACTGGCCCAGGCGATGGAACTGGCCCCCGTCCTCTATACCGCCGAGGCCTATGGCCGCTGGCGCGACCGGATCGAAGCCGCACCCGATCTGATGCACGACCAGGTGCGCGAACGCTTCCGCGCGGGGGCCAATTTCTCGGGGCCCGATTACGTCGCCGCCTGGATCGCGCTCGAACAGCACCGCGCAGCATGGCACGCCCGGATGGCAAGCTATGACGCGGTGATCTGCCCCACCACCCCCAACAGCCCGCCCAATGCTGCACGCCTCGAATCGGAGCCCGAGTACTTCGTCACCGAAAACCTGCTGACCCTGCGCAACACCCGCGTTGGCAACCTGATGGGGCTCTGCGCCACCACGCTGCCCACGGGCACGCCCGGCTGCGGGCTGATGCTGATGGGCGCGCCCATGCAAGAGGAACGGCTGCTGCGTCTTTCGGCGGCGGCGGAACAGGCGCTGTCCTAACCCTTCAT
>JAASTF010000351.1 GCA_021767525.1 Paracoccaceae bacterium | reverse complement strand
GAATATATCCGCGAGCGCGAGGCGCTGCAGGCCGCGATCGACGAGGCCTATGACGCCGGTCTGCTGGGCAAGAACGCGGCAGGCTCGGGCTGGGATTTCGACCTGTTCCTGCATCACGGCGCGGGCGCCTATATCTGCGGCGAGGAAACCGCCCTGCTGGAAAGCCTCGAGGGCAAGAAGGGCATGCCGCGGATGAAGCCGCCATTCCCGGCGGGGGCGGGCCTTTACGGCTGCCCGACCACGGTGAACAACGTGGAATCCATTGCCGTCGTGCCCACGATCCTGCGCCGCGGCGCGTCGTGGTTCGCCGGCTTCGGCCGTCAGAACAACGCGGGCACCAAGCTGTTCGCGGTGTCCGGCCACGTGAACACCCCCTGCGTCGTCGAAGAGGCGATGTCGATCACGTTCGAGGAGCTGATCGACAAGCATTGCGGCGGCATTCGCGGCGGCTGGGACAACCTGAAAGCGGTCATTCCGGGCGGCAGCTCGGTTCCCTGCGTGCGCGGTGAGAACATGCGCGACGCGATCATGGATTTCGATTACCTGCGCGGCGAGCTGGGCAGCGGCCTGGGCACGGCGGCGGTGATTGTGATGGACCAGTCCACCGACATCATCAAGGCGATCTGGCGGCTGTCGAAATTCTACAAGCACGAAAGCTGCGGTCAGTGCACGCCCTGCCGCGAAGGCACCGGCTGGATGATGCGGGTGATGGACCGCCTGGTGCGTGGCGAGGCCGAGGTGGAAGAAATCGACATGCTGTTCGACGTGACCAAGCAGGTCGAGGGCCACACGATCTGCGCACTGGGCGACGCGGCCGCATGGCCGATCCAGGGCCTGATCCGCAACTTCCGCGACGAGATCGAGGATCGCATCAAGGCGCAGAAAACAGGCCGCCTGAGCGCGGTCGCGGCGGAGTGACGGGAATGCGCATGGGTTTTGACATACGGCTGGCGGCTTTGGGCCTGGCCACGCTGACGCTGGCGGCCTGCGGCGACCCGCGCCCCGCATTCGACGGCGTCACCTTCCGGGCGTCGCTGGATGCCGCCAAGGACACGCCCGAGCTGTTCGTGGTCGAGGTGCGCGACGCCGGCAAATCGCTGGATGGCGCACGCGCGGCGGGCCGTTACGAGGCGGTGCGCTATTGCATCGAAACCTTCGGCAATTCGCGCATCGACTGGGCGCAAGGCCCCGATGCCGAGGCGAGCGCCCTGCAATTCGACGACGGTGACCTGATCCTGAAGGGGCAATGCGCCGGATGGTAAATATACTGGTATATCAATGGGTTGGAGTGGATGATATTGCATATCGCACGGCCGCGCCCGCATCTGCGACGGGGGGTATCCGCCCCGCCGTCAGCAAAGGAGATATGCCATGCGCTTGACCTTGTCCGCCCTGATCCTTTCGGCCGGAATGGCCAATGCCGCCGCCGCGCTGCCGCCTCTGCGCGACGTGTCGGAAATCGACGACAACATGCTGTGGGTGGCCTTGGCCATCGAGATCAGCGACCGCTGCGACAGCATCGCGCCCCGCACCCTGAAGGGGCTGAACTTTCTGTGGCAGCTGAAATCCCGCGCCAGCGACCTGGGCTATTCCGATGACCAGATCCGTGCCTACGTGGACAGCGACGCCGAAAAAGACCGCATTCGCGATCGTGGCGAGGCCTATGTGCGCGCCAAGGGGCTGAACCCCGACAGCGCCGCCGACCTGTGCACGCTGGGGCGCGACGAAATTCAGAAGGGCAGCCAGATCGGCGCCTTCCTAAGAGCGAAGTGAGGACCAATGACGGATCTCCGCAAGATCATCATCGACGGCAACGAGATCGAGGTGGACGGGGCCATGACCCTGATCCAGGCCTGTGAACAGGCCGGCATCGAGGTGCCGCGCTTTTGCTATCACGAGCGTCTGTCGATCGCCGGCAACTGCCGCATGTGCCTGGTCGAGGTGGTGGGCGGCCCGCCCAAGCCCGCGGCCAGCTGTGCGATGCAGGTGCGCGACCTGCGCCCCGGCCCCGAAGGCCAGCCGCCGGTGGTGAAAACCAACAGCCCGATGGTCAAGAAGGCCCGCGAGGGCGTGATGGAGTTCCTCCTGATCAACCACCCGCTGGATTGCCCGATCTGCGACCAGGGCGGCGAGTGCGACCTGCAAGACCAGGCAATGGCCTATGGCGTCGATTTCAGCCGCTACCGCGAGCCCAAGCGCGCGGTGGACGACCTGGACCTTGGCCCGCTTGTCGAAACCCATATGACGCGCTGCATTTCCTGCACCCGCTGTGTGCGTTTCACCACCGAGGTGGCGGGCATCAGCCAGATGGGCCAGACCGGCCGGGGCGAGGATGCCGAGATCACCGCCTATTTGGGCGAAACGCTCGATTCCAACCTGCAGGGCAACATCATCGACCTGTGCCCGGTGGGCGCGCTGGTGTCGAAACCCTATGCCTTCACCGCCCGGCCCTGGGAGCTGACCAAGACCGAAACCATCGACGTGATGGATGCGCTGGGGTCGAACATTCGCGTCGATACCAAGGGGCGCGAGGTCATGCGCATCCTGCCGCGCAACCATGATGGCGTGAACGAGGAATGGATTTCCGACAAGACGCGCTTTGTCTGGGACGGGCTGCGCCGTCAGCGGCTGGACCGGCCTTACGTGCGCGAAAACGGCAAGCTGCGCCCGGCCACCTGGCCCGAGGCGCTGGCGCTGACCGCGGAAAAGATCAAGGGCGCGTCCAAGCTGGCGGGCCTTGTTGGCGATCTGGTCCCGGTCGAGGCCGCGTTTGCGCTGAAACAGTTGATCGAAGGGCAGGGCGGTGTTGTCGAGTGCCGCACCGACGGCGCCAAGCTGCCGGCGGGCAACCGCAGCGCCTATGTAGGCAATGTGGCCATCGAGGATCTGGAAGACGCCAAGCAGATCATCCTGGTCGGCACGAACCCGCGCGATGAGGCGCCGGTGCTGAACGCGCGTATCCGCAAGGCGTGGCTGAAAGGCGCCGAGGTGGTCGTGGTCGGCCCCGCCACCGATCTGACTTATGACGTGACCCACGCCGGCACCGACCGCAAGGCGCTGTCGGCGTTGAAACCGCAGGACGATGCCATCGTGATCGTGGGCCAGGGCGCGTTGAATGAGGCCGATGGCGCCGCCGTTCTGGCCGCGGCGCAGGCGCTGACCGGCCGGATGCTGGTGCTGCACACGGCTGCGTCGCGCGTGGGTGCGATGGATGTGGGCGCGGTGGCCGAGCGCGGCATGGATTCCGTGAACGAGGCTGACGTGATCTATAACCTGGGCGCTGACGAGATCGAGATCGGCGAGGGGGCTTTCGTGATCTACCAGGGCAGCCACGGCGACCGCGGCGCGCATCGTGCCGACGTGATCCTGCCCGGCGCTGCCTATCCCGAGGAGCAGGGCCTGTTCGTCAACACCGAAGGCCGCCCGCAGCTGGCGCTGCGCGCCGGGTTCGCGCCGGGCGAG
>JAASTF010000058.1 GCA_021767525.1 Paracoccaceae bacterium | reverse complement strand
GCCCATCTTGGGGTTCCAACGCTGCGTCTGGTGGCCGAAGTGAACGCCAGCTTCCAACAGCTGACGCATGGAGAACTCGGGAAGAGCCATGTCTTTTTCCTTTCCGGTTTGCGCCTTGGCGGGGGTGACAGCGCGGATGCGCCAACCGGTGGACCGTTTGGGGATGTCTGTCCCAAGGGCCCGACCCCGCCTGCGGGATTAAGTGGCGCGCGTATAGCGCCCCTATCCACGCCGCGCAACCCCTTAAAGGAAAACCCGCTCGACGAACCAGAAGGCGCCCACCGCCGCGATGGCGACCGAGGCCGGGATCGCGACGAAGCGGCGATAGCTTTCCAGGTGATCCACGAAGGTGACGGCCAGCGCGCAGCCCAGGCAAAGCGCTGCCAGCGGCCAGAAGAACACCGGCGCCCCCGCCCCCATCGTGTCGACAAAGCCGGGCCCGTTCAGCAGCACGCTAAGCCCGACAAAGGCCAGCATCGCCACGCCATAGCCCACCTGCGCGGGGCGTAGATCGGCCTCGCCCCGGTCAACCCGCTGCGCCAGCGCCACGATCAGGAACGCAATGGCGATCACCGTCAGCTGCCCCACCTCGACGCCCACGTTGAAGCCGATGAGCGCGGGGATGAAATTGGCCTCGGGCAGGCCGAATTCCGCCAGCACGCTGGCAAAGCCCAACCCGTGCAACAGGCCAAAGCCAAAGATCACCGCGGGCCGCCAGGGGCTCAGGTCGCGCGCCCAGATGTTTTCAAGCGCCACGTAAACGATCGAGGCTGCGATAAGTGGCTCCACGATCGAGCCGGGCACGTTCACCCATCCAAGTGCCGCCATCGCCAGCGTGATCGTATGCGCCGCGGTAAAGGCCGTGACCTGCCAGATCAGCGGCCGCAGATGCGTGGACAGGAAAAACAGGCCCAGAACGAACAGGATGTGATCCAGCCCCTTGGGCAGGATGTGATCGAACCCCACCGGAATATACTCGGCAAAGACCGACAGGCCCGAGGCCGGCGCGCCCATCCCCGTCAGCGGGATTTCGGGGCTTGTCTCGCCGCCGTCCAGGTAGCCGGTAAAGGGCTGCTCGACCCCCTGCTGGCGCAGGATCAGCGCGCCGTTGCCCTGCCCCCAGTCCAGGCTAAGCGCGCCCGCGCCATCCGGCAGATCACCGCGCAGAACGACCTGGCTGGGGCGCGGCAGCTCGATATTGCCCGGATCGCCCACTTGCACGCTTTCCAACGCCAGCGGCACGGGCTGGCCGCCCGCGCGCAGGGCGATGTCCTGCGAAATCTCGGGCCAGGCGTCGCGCAGCCGCGTGGCCATTTCATCGGGCGACAGCGCGCGCAAGGCGTCGTAATCGTCGGCATTTTCGGCGGCGTTGGTGTCTTCCAGCCCGTCCAGGTCCAGATCGGCCACGAAAGCCTCGGCATTCATCCGCAGGCTCAGCGTGACGACACCATCGGCGGTTTGCAGGTCGGCAATCGTGGGCTGCACCTCATGCGCGCGGGCGGGCAGTGCCATTAGTATCAAAAGCGTTGACAGCCACAGCCAATGCACCACCTTGCTGGTCATGAGTTTCGCACGCATCCTTCGCCTTGTCCCCGCTGTTTTCCTTGGCCTTTCCACGCCGGCCCTGTCCCATGAGTTATGGCTCGCCCCGGAAAGTTATCAAGTCGAAACAGGCGACAGCCTGACGGTTCAGATCAAGAATGGCGAGGCGTTCGAGGGCATCAACCTGGCCTGGTATGACCGCCGGATCGACCGGTTCGAGCGGCTACAGGGCGGCGACGTGAGCCAAGTCACCGGCCGGTCGGGCGACATTCCCGCGCTGGTGATCGACGACGCGGGCGACGGGCTGATGGTGCTGGCCTATCAAAGCAGGGCGCAAACCCTGACCTATCGCGAATGGGAAAAATTCACCGCTTTCGTCTCGCACAAGGCGTTGCACGGCACGCTGGAACGCCACGCTGACCGCGCCCTGCCCCAGACCGGGTTCAAAGAGGCCTACAGCCGCCACGCCAAGGCGCTGATCGGCGTGGGCGACGCGGCGGGCGCCGATCGGGCCTTTGGCTTTGCGACCGAGTTCGTGGCGCTGGAAAACCCCTATACCGGCGATATGAGCGACGGCCTGTCGGTGCAGCTGTTCTACAACCAGGAACCGCGCGCCGATGCGCAGGTGGAAATCTTTGCCCGCGCCCCGGATGGCGCGGTGACGATCACCACCACCCGGACCGACGCCCAGGGCCGCGCCGTGATCGGGGTGGCGCCGGGACATGACTATTTACTGGATGCGGTGGTGATGCGCGAACCGGCCACTGATACCGCGGCCGAAAACGGCGCGGTGTGGGAATCGCTCTGGGCCGCGATGACGTTCCACGTGCCGGGCTGACGCCGGAACCCCCTTGCCGCCGCCCTGTGCCGCGGGCATCAAGGGGGCATGAACACGCGCCCAGATATCCTTTGCATCGGTTCGGTCCTGTGGGACATCATCGGGCGCTCGGCCAGCGCGATGCGCCAGGGCTCGGACGTGCCGGGGCGGATCACGCGCCTGCCCGGCGGCGTGGCGCTGAACATCGCGATGGCGCTGGCGCGGTTCGGGCTGCGGCCCGCGCTTTTGTCCGCCGTGGGCCGGGATGCCGAGGGCGATGAGCTGGTCGCCGCCTGCGCGGCGCTGAACCTTGAAACCGGCTACCTCTACCGCTCTGACGACCTTCCGACCGACCGGTACATGGCGGTCGAGGGCGCCAACGGCCTGATCGCCGCGATTGCCGATGCCCACTCGCTCGAGGCGGCGGGCGACAAGATCCTGCGCCCCCTGGCCGATGGCCGCCTGGGGGCGCCGGACGCGCCCTTCGCCGGCACCGTGGCGCTGGATGGCAACCTGACCCAGGCGCTGCTTGACCGGATCGCCATCGACCCCGGGCTTGCCCGCGCCGATCTGCGCGTGGCCCCCGCCTCGCCCGGCAAGGCCGAGCGTCTGTTGCCCTTCCTGACCCATCCGCGCGCGGTTCTGTATGTGAACCTGGAAGAGGCTGGCCTGCTGGCGCAAGACCGGTTCGACAGCGCCGCCCAAGCGGCCGAGGCGCTGGTGGCGCGCGGGGCCGCGCGCGTGCTGGTCACCGATGGCGGCAACGCCGCGGCCGAGGCCGTGGCCGGCGCCCCCACCCTCGATCGCACCCCGCCCGAGGTGCTGGTCACCCGCGTCACCGGCGCGGGCGATACCTTCATGGCGGCCCACATTGCGGCGGAACTGGCCGGCGCCGACCGCGCCCAGGCCCTGGCGCGCGCCCTGACCGCCGCCGCCGATTACGTAAGCGGAGATACCCCCCTATGATCAACCCCACCCTGTCGCCCGAAGTGACCGAGGCGCTGGCCAACGGGCAGCCCGTCGTCGCGCTGGAAAGCACCATCATCACCCACGGGATGCCCTGGTCGCAGAACCTGGACACCGCCCGCGACGTGGAACAGGTGGTGCGCGACGCAGGCGCGGTGCCCGCCACCATCGCGGTGATCGACGGCGTGCTTTATGCCGGGCTGACCGATGCGCAGCTAACGGCGCTGGCCCAGGCGCAGGGCGTGGCGAAACTCAGCCGTGCGGACCTGGCCATGTGCATGGCGCAGGGCCGCACCGGCGCCACCACCGTCGCCGCCACCATGATCGGCGCCCATCTGGCCGGGGTCGAGGTCTTCGCCACCGGCGGCATCGGCGGCGTGCACCAGGGCGCCGAGGTCAGTTTCGACATCTCCGCCGATCTGCACGAACTGGCCCGCACCCCGGTGACGGTGGTGGCCGCGGGCGCCAAGGCGATCCTGGACCTGCCCAAGACGCTGGAAGTGCTGGAAACGCTGGGCGTGCCGGTCATGGCCTATGGCCAGACCGCGTTTCCCGCCTTCTGGTCGCGCGGCTCGGGGCTGGATGCGCCGCTGCGCGCCGACAGCGCCGCCGAGATCGCCAGCGCCCACCGGATGCGCGCTGCGCTGGGGCTGGAGGGCGGGCAGCTGGTCGCCAACCCGATCCCGCCCGAGGCCGAGATCGCCCGCGACGACCTGGCCCCCGTGATCGCCGCGGCCCAGGCCGATGCCGCAACTCAGGGCATCACCGGCAAGGCGGTCACGCCCTTCCTGCTGCAACGCATCTTCGATCTGACGGGGGGCCGCTCGCTCGACGCCAATATCGCGCTGGTGCGCAACAATGCGCGGCTGGGGGCCGCGATTGCGCGCGAACTTTGCGCAAAGCCCGGGTGATTTCCCTCACGCGTGCGGCTGTCTATTGTGGCGGGGCACGGATGCGCCTACATCTCGGCTGACCCAACGGGACAGACTGTGCGATGAATACCCCCTTCGAGTTCAACGACCACCCCGAGCCGCCCCGCAAGCCCGGCCTTTTCGCGCGGCTGCGCTCGTCCTTCCTGACGGGACTGGTTGTGATCGCGCCGGTGGGTCTGACGATCTGGCTAATCTGGTCGCTGATCGGTTGGGTCGACAGCTTTGTTCTGCCCTTCGTGCCCAACGCCTATCAGCCCGACGCGCTGTTGCGCGCGCTGATCGGCACGGAAAACTACAACGCCTGGCTGGGCGAGGACACGCAGCTGCATATTCGCGGCGTCGGTGTCATCATCTTCTTGCTGTTCACGATCCTTGTGGGCTGGCTGGCCAAGGGCTTTATCGGGCGCTCGCTCATTCGCTGGGCCGAGGGGCTGGTCGACCGGATGCCCATCGTCCGCTCGGTCTATAACGGGGTCAAACAGATTGCCGAAACGGTCTTTGCGCAATCCGAAAGCAGCTTTGAAAAGGCCTGCCTGATCCAGTATCCGCGCAAGGGCATCTGGGCCATTGGCTTCGTCTCGACCACCGCCAAGGGCGAGGTCGCGGCCCGCGCCGAAACCGCCGGCGCGTTGATGAGCGTTTTCGTCCCCACAACGCCCAACCCCACCTCGGGATTCTTGTTGTTCTTTCCCAAGGAAGACGTGATCGAATTGGATATGAGCGTCGAAGACGCCGCCAAGCTGGTGATCTCGGCCGGGCTGGTCTATCCCAACCCCAAGGATCCCACCAAACCGCCGCGCGGCAAGGGTTAAGGCAGCCCCAGCACCCAATCGGTCAGCACGCGCACGGCCTGCGCGCCCTCGTCCGACAGCAGCACGTCATGCGGTGCGCCCGGCATAACATGCGGCGTGGTGCCGAACCTGTGCGCCAGCCGCGCCTGTTCGGCCACCGAAAACAGCGCATCCGCCCCGCCTGCAATCACGCAGGCGGGCAGCCCGGCGGCCGGCTTGCCCGGCAGGTCCAACGCGATCATGTCCAGAAACGCAAGATAGCTTTCATCGCCCAGCCGCTCGGCCAGGCGGGTCGCCGCGTCATCGCTGGCATCGGGGGTCAAAAACATCGCCCGCGCCTTGTCGGGCGTGTCGACCAAGGGGCGCATCGACAGGCGCGGCGTGACCGACAGCAACGACAGCGGCGCGCGCCGCAGGATACGCAGCGCGGCCCGAATGGCCCCCTGCGCCGGGACCGAGGCCAACAGCCCCACACCCCGCACCGCCACCCCGCGCGCCACGAGATGCTGACAGATGAACCCACCCATCGAATGCCCGATCAGAACCGGCGGGCGCCCCCGCCCGTCGATCACTTGCGCAATATCACCTGCATAATCGGCGATCCGCGTGCGCCACAGCGGCGCGCCCGGCGCGCTTTGGCCATGCCCGCGCAAATCGGGGGCGATCACCCGCATCCCCTGCCCCGCCAGCGCCGGGATCAGGTCGTGCTCCCAGAACCAGCCGGCGTGCCAGGCCCCATGCACCAGCACCACCGGTGGGCCATCCTCTGGCCCCGCGCGGCGGATATGCAGGGCGGGCTCAGTCATACATCGCTTGCAAATCGACCGTGCTGCGCTGGTTCAAATCGCCCTTATGCGCGGCCAGGAAACCATCCGCCGCCACGCGCCCCGCCGCTTTCAGCCGCGACAGCAGCACCGGCCCCGGCGCCAGCTTGGTGGCCACCGACAGCTCGTTCATCAGCGCGTCATCCGCGATCATATGCACCAGCACGTCCTTCATGCTGCCCCGGTTCAGGCTGCCATCCTTCAGCAGCCGCTTGACGAAGGCAATCGCCCGCAACTCGCGCAGAAGCGAGCTGTTGAAACTGATCTCGTTGATGCGGTTATGGATCTGCTGCGGGGTGGTGGGCACGCCCGCGCGTTCTAGCGGGTTGATGTTCACGATCAGCACATCGTCGGGCAAATCCGGCGCGAACAACGGAAACAGCGCGGGGTTGCCGGTGTATCCGCCATCCCAATAGGCCTCGCTCTCGCCGGTCGCGGGGTTTTCGATCTCGACCGCCTGGAACAGCGTCGGCAGGCAGGCCGAGGCCAGGATCGCATCCGGCGTAATCTCGTCGCCCGAAAACACCCGGATCTTGCCCGTTTGCACATTGGTCGCGCCGACAAACAGGCGCGGGCCGTCTGCGGCGCAAACCGCCTCGTAATGAAACCGCTCGGCCACGTTGCGCAGCGGGTTGTCCCAGAACGGCCCCCATGCATAGGGCGAGGCAAAGCGCGCCGCCGCATCCGCCACCGCATTGCCCAGCGAGTATTCGAATGCCCGCCCCAGCACCGCCGCCGAGGGCGCAAAGGCCAGCATCCATTGCGTCATCGGCGTTTCCTGGATCGCGCCCAGCTGTTGCCACAGCCAGTTCAGGTTCTCGCGCGCGCCCTCGCGCCCGC
Source organism: Paracoccaceae bacterium (assembly GCA_021767525.1). Lineage (GTDB taxonomy): Bacteria > Pseudomonadota > Alphaproteobacteria > Rhodobacterales > Rhodobacteraceae > Lutimaribacter. Next base: position 7,014 of record JAASTF010000058.1, on the reverse strand, counting down.
CTTCCAGCCAGCCCGATTTGAAGGCCGCGCCGTTCATCGCCCCCGCCGAGGTGCCTGAAATCGCCGCCACCTCGATATCCTCGTCATCCAGCAGCCGGTCCAGCACACCCCAGGTGAACGCCCCATGCGCTCCACCGCCCTGAAGCGCCAGGTTCAAACGGATTTTATTGCTGCCCATCTTTTGCCATTCCCTTCGCGTCTGTCGCCTTCTGGGCGAAAAATTCCCCCCTGAGGCGAAATATCGCTTTCCGCCCGCGGCCTACGCCGCTTAATCTGGATCGCGTGAACCATATTCAACACCAGACTGCCACTTGGGGAAATGACATGACATCCACGACACGGCCGATCGACTGCCTGATCATCGGGGCGGGCCCGGCGGGGCTGCAAGCCGCCTATTTTCTGAACAAGAAGGGCCTTGATTTCCACATCCTCGAACGCGGCCAGGTCGGGCAGTTCTTTCGCGACTTCCCCCGCCAGCGCAACCTGATCTCGATCAACAAGGTGCATACGGGCCTGTCCAATCCCGAAACCCGCCTGCGCTTCGACTGGAACAGCCTGCTGAACGACGAGGGCGACCTGGTCACCACCCGCACCCGCCGCTATTTCCCCAAGGCGGATGAATTCGTGTCCTATCTCGACGATTTCGCCCAGGCGCGCTTCTCCGACCGCCTGACCTGCGGCGTAACCGTCACCCGCATCGCCAAAGACGGTGCCCTATTCACGGTCGCGGCAGCGGACGGCCAGACCTGGCAGGCCCGCAGCGTGATCGTCGCCACCGGCATGACCAAACCGTGGGAGGCCCAGATCGACGGGATCGAGCACGCCGAAAACTATTTCGACTACGACGCCACGCCCGAAGGCTTCCGCGACAAGCGCGTGGCGATTCTGGGCAAGGGCAATTCGGCGTTTGAGACCGCCGAAAGCCTGATCGAAGAGGCGCAGTCGATCCACGTCATCAGCCCCAATCCGATCAAGCTGGCCTGGAACTCGCATTTCGTGGGCCACCTGCGCGCGGTGAACACCAATTTCCTCGACACCTACCAGCTGAAATCGCAAAACGCGGTGGTCGACGGCTCGATCACCCGCATCGTGCCCGAAAACGGCGGCTACACCCTGCATATCGCCATGTCCGCCGCCGAGGGCCATGAAATCGTGCTGCATTACGACCGCGTGATCGCCTGCACCGGCTTCCGCTTCGACGATCAGATCTTCGACCCCGAAATTCGCCCCGCCCTGCGCCACATGGGCAAATTCCCGGCCATGACCGCGCAATGGGAAAGCGAAAGCACACCGGGCCTTTTCTTCGCGGGCACGCTGATGCAATGTCGCGATTTCAAGAAAACCATGTCGGGCTTCGTGCATGGCTTCCGCTACAACATCCGCTGCCTGGCCGAATTCGTGGCGCAGCGCCTGACCGGCAGCGTCTTTCCGCACCAGACCGCCCCCTTGCAGGCCGACGCGCTGTCATCGCTGCTGATCGACCGGTTCAGCACCGCCTCGGGCATCTTCCTGCAACCGGGCTTTCTGGGCGACGTTGTGGTGCTGGACGGGCCCGACGCGGGCGCCTTCTACACCGACGTGCCGATGCACTGGGTTGACGAGGCGCCCGAATTCAAGGGCCGAACACTGCTGCGCGGCACGCTGGAATTCGGCAATTTCGGCGCCAATTCCATGCATGTGAAACGCGAACACACCGTCGACGGCAGCACGCCCGACCCGTTCATCCATCCTGTTCTGCGCCTTGTCCGCGATGGCGAGGTTCTGGCCCAAACGCATCTGTCCGACCATCTCGACAGCGACTGGCGCGCGGCACAGGCCAAGGATGCGGGCAACGGAACGGTGCAGCGCATGACCTATGTGGATGCCGGCCAGACCCTTTCCGGCAATGAGGTCGCCCGCCGCCAGGTCGCGGCCTTCTTCGCCGCGCAAGGGCTGTTTCAGGACACGCCGCAGGCGATCCCGGCGCAGTAAGCGCGGCTGCCTCTCCTTCTCGGGTTTCCAAATACCCCGGGGGGAGTCACCGAAGGTGACGGGGGGCAGCGCCCCCCGCCCACGGGCGCCGCCCTGGGGCGGCGCAACAGCTTACAGCGCGGTCCAGCCGCCATCGACGCTGATCGTGGTGCCGGTGATCTGGTCCGCCGCGCTGGAACACAGAAACACCGCCGTGCCCCCGATCTGCTCGACGGTCGCGAAATCCTTCGACGGCTGGCGCTCCAGGATCACCTTTTGCACCGCCTCTTCCTCGGTCATGTCGTATTTCTCGGCGGTGTCGGGGATCTGCGCCTCGACCAGCGGGGTTTTCACGTAGCCGGGGCAGATCGCGTTGGCGGTGATCGGCTCTTGCGCAGTTTCCAGCGCCGTCACCTTGGTCAGGCCCACAACCCCGTGCTTGGCCGCCACGTAGGCCGATTTATAGGGGCTGGCCGTCAGACCGTGGGCCGAGGCGATGTTGACCACCCGGCCCCAACCCGCTTTGCGCATCATCGGCAGCGCGGCCGCCGTGCAGTGAAAGGCCGAGGACATGTTGATCGCGATGATCGCATCCCATTTCTCGACCGGGAATTCCTCGATCGGGCTGACATGCTGGATGCCCGCGTTGTTCACCAGGATATCGCAGGCGCCCGCCTTTTCGATCAGCGCGCGGCATTCCTCGGGTTTGGACATATCGGCCTTGATGTAGCTGGCGCTGACGCCGAATTCGCCGCCGATGCTTTGGGCCAGCTCGTGATCCTCGTCATTGTCGGTAAAGGAATTCAGAACCACGTTCGCGCCCGCCCGGGCCAGCTCGCGCGCCACGCCCAGCCCGATGCCCGAGTTCGACCCGGTGATGATTGCCGTCTTGCCTTTCAGATCCATGACCTGTCCTTTCGCCATTGCTGCTTTGCAGCGAAGGATAGCCCGTTCGCGGGCGATTGAAACCGCAAACCCGGCGCCCGGCGGAAGGCACAAAAAAAACCCCGGCCGAAGCCGGGGTTCAGTCATTGAGGCAGGTTTCATACAGGCAAGAAACCTATCGAGCAGTGGTTCCTTTATAAGCAAATGCCGGCCGGACTCCAAGCTAAAAGTTTGAAAAGACGTGAATCCACCGCTACGCTTGGACGCAATAAAACAAGGTCAGAGCAGGATTGTTGCGTAGATGCGCCCACTATTTTTCCGGCATTTTCGGCGGTTCGCGTGGCTTGGCGCCTTTGTTTTGCTGGCCGCGCCGGGAATCGCGCAGCCCAGCCACGGCATCGCCATGTATGGCCAGCCTGCCCTGCCACCAGATTTCATCGCGCTTCCTTACGCAAACCCTGACGCACCGCGCGGTGGCCGCCTGATCGAGGGCAACACCGGCGGATTCGATTCGCTCAATCCGTTCATCCGCAAGGGCACCGTGCCCTGGCAGCTGCGATTCTACGCCTACGAGTCGCTGATGGCCCGCAACTGGGACGAGCCGTTCACGCTCTACGGCCTCCTCGCCGAAACCGTCGAAACCGGGCCGGATCGCAGCTGGGTGGAATTCACGCTGCGCGACGGCGCGCGCTTTTCCGATGGCAGCCCGGTCACGATCGAGGATGTGATCTGGTCGTTCGAAACCCTGGGCACCTCGGGCCATCCCCGTTACCTCGGCTTCTGGACGCAGGTGGAAAAGATCGAACAGACAGGCCCCCGTGCCGTGCGCCTGACTTTCAATGAACCCAATCGCGAACTGGCCTTGATCGCAGGCTTGCGCCCAATCCTGCAAAAGGCGCAATGGCAGGGCCGCGATTTCGCGGATGGCAACATCGAGGACATTCCCATCGGCACCGGCCCCTACGTGGTCGACAGTTTTGAGCCCGGCCGCTTGGTCGTGCTGCGCCGCAACCCCGACTATTGGGGCGCCGACCTGCCCATTCGCCGCGGCACCGCCAACCTCGATGAAATCCGCATCGAGTTTTTCGGCGATGAAAACGTCATGTTCGAGGCGTTCAAGGCCGGTGTGCTGAATTTCTATCGCGAGGCCAATGCCGAGAAATGGGCCACCCAGTACGATTTCCCCGCCGTGCAATCGGGCCAGGTCGTGCTGTCTGAAATCACCCATCAACGCCCCTCGGGCATGACCGGCTTCGTGATGAACACCCGCCGCCCGCAACTCTCCGACTGGCGGGTGCGCGAGGCGCTGATCCTGGCCTTCAACTTCCCCTATATCAACGAAACCATCACCGGCGGGCGTCAGCCGCGCATCACCTCGTATTTCTCGAACTCGGATCTGGGGATGCGGGAAGGGCCGGCCAAGGGGCGCGTGCGCGACCTGCTGCTGCCCTTCGCCGACAGCCTGCCCCCCGGCGCGCTTGACGGCTATGCCCTGCCCCAGGGCGACACCTCGCCGCGCAACCGCGGCGATCTGCGCCGCGCCGTGGGCTTGCTGGAACAGGCCGGCTGGACCGTGCAGGACGGTGTGCTGCGCAACGCCGAGGGCCAGCCCTTTCAGATCGAGGCCGTGCTGCGCCAGGGCGACAAGCGCATGGAAAGCGTTCTGCAGATCTACGCCCGCGCGCTGGAACGGCTGGGCATCACCCTGACCGTGCGCAGCATCGACAACGCCCAGTTCACCGAGCGTGAGGCCAACACCGATTTCGACCTGATGCCGTTCCGCCGCGACCTGTCGCTGTCACCCGGCAACGAACAGCGGCTTTACTGGGGCGCCAGCAACGTGGACATCCCCGGCACCCGCAACCTGATGGGGGTGCAAAGCGCCGCGGTCGACGCGATGATCGACGCGCTGCTGACCGCCGAAACGCGCGACGATTTCACCGCCGCCGCCCGCGCGCTGGATCGTGTGCTGGTATCCGGCCGCTACGTCATCCCGATCTGGACCACCCTGACCGACCGCATCGCCCACGCGAAAACCTTGCGATTCCCGCAAGAAACGCCGATATACGGCGACAGGATCGGCTGGATGCCCGATGTCTGGTGGTCCGAAAGCAAAGAATAAGAAACGAAGGCAGAGCAGCAATGAAACTCGCAACACAGCTTGGTCTTGTGGCGCTTGTGGCCCTGGTGGCCGGCTGCGCCACGATCGACGGCGTGGGACAGGACATTTCCGGCGCCGCCCGCACCGTGCAAACCTGGTTCTGACCGGCGCGCCCTATCCCAGCGACGTGACCCACAGGATCGTCGCATCGTCCTGGCTGACCGACACGACGTTGTGCCCCATCGTCGCGTCGTAATAGGCGCTGTCGCCCCGGCGCATTTCGACCGGCTCGTAGAACTCGGTATAAAGACGGATCACGCCGGTCAGCACATACAGGAATTCTTCGCCGTCGTGGCGCACCCAGCCGTCGAACTCGTCGATCGACCGCGCCCGCACCCGCGCGCGATAGGGCAGCATTTTCTTGCGCGTCAGCGTTTCAGCCAGCAGGTCATGCTCGTAGGTCGCGGTGGCATGGGCCGCGCCCTCGTTGTCGCGGGTAACCGCCATGCGGCCGGTGATCTGGTCGCGTTGCGGCGGGGTGAACAGCTGCGGAACCGAAATCCCCAGCCCCGTGGCCAGCTTTTTCAGCGCCTCGTAGGTGGGCGACATCTGCCCGTTCTCGATCTTCGACAGGGTCGACCGCGCCAGCCCCGCCTGGGTGGCGGCCTGTTCCAGCGTCCAGTCGCGCGCCTTGCGCAGCTCGCGCACGCGGCTGCCCAGGTCCAGCGGCTCGGCGCTGGCATCCTCGCCGCTGGCGCGGGCGATGCGGATCAGGGTCTTTGGGTCGCGTTCCGTCATGCGGCTGCTATAGGGTGGCGGGCCGGGCCTTGCAACTACGCGCGCACGGGCCTAACCCATGCGCATGGACGCGATTTTCGACAATGGCGCGCCGGCGCCCTGCCCCAGCCCCTTCAACATGGCCGCCCATGTGCTGGCCCATGCCGATGACCTGCCCGACAAGATCGCCCTGGCCGTCCTGTCGCCCAGCGGCGCCGATCGCTGGTCTTATGCGCGGCTGGCGGCCGCGGTGCGCGGCACCGGCACGGGGCTGTTGCGGGCGGGGTTCAAACCCGGCGATATCCTGTTGATGCGTCTGGGGAACACGGTGGAATTTCCCATCGCCTACCTGGCCGCCATCGCCGTGGGCATGATCCCGGTGCCCACCTCCAGCCAGCTGACCGCGGCCGAGGTCGACAAGATGATCGCCACGCTGTCGCCTGCCGCGATCCTGCATGACGCCGATGTGCCCTGCCCCGAAAACCCCGGCGTGCCGGTCATCGACACCGCCGCGCTGGACGCGATGCGCGCCCTGCCGCCCTGCGATTACGCGATGGGCGATCCTGACAGGCTGGCCTATATCGTGTTCACCTCGGGCACTTCGGGCAACCCGCGCGCCGTCTGCCACGCGCATCGCGCGATCTGGGCGCGGGCCATGATGCACGAGGGCTGGTATGGCCTGACGCAGGATGACCGGCTGCTGCACGCGGGCGCCTTCAACTGGACCTTCACGCTGGGCACCGGGCTGATGGACCCGTGGAGCGTGGGCGCCACCGCGCTTATCCCCGCGCAAGGCGTGGGCCCCGAGGCGCTGCCGCTGCTGCTGAAACGGCACGAGGGCACGATTTTCGCCGCCGCGCCAGGCGTTTATCGCAAGATGCTGAACCATCACGACAAGATCGACCTGCCCCGCCTGCGCCACGGGCTGGCGGCGGGCGAAAAGCTGTCCGACAGCATCCGCCAGCACTGGAACGACGCCACCGGCACCAAGATATACGAGGCCTATGGCATGTCGGAATGCTCGACCTTCATCTCGGGCAGCCCCGCGCACCCGTCGCGCCCCGGCATGCTGGGCCAGCCGCAACAGGGCCGCCGCGTCGCCATCGTCGATGGCGATGGGCGGCCCGTGCCAATGGGCGCGCCGGGTATCATCGCGGTCAGCACCCGCGATCCTGGCCTGATGCTGGGCTATCTGGGCGCCGAGGACGAAACCGCCGCCCGCATCAAGGGCGAATGGTTCCTGACCGGCGATCAGGGCCACATGGAAGAGGATGGGCAAATCGCCTATCACGGCCGCGACG
>JAASTF010000350.1 GCA_021767525.1 Paracoccaceae bacterium | reverse complement strand
GGCGCAGCAGTTGAACCTTGGGGCGGGTGATATGGTGCGCGTGGAATTGACCGGCACCCGCACGGGCGATTTTACCCTGCCGGTGGCCGCCGTATCCCAGCAGTATATCGGGTTGGGCGCCTACATGCACCTTGATGCGCTGGCCCATCGCCTGCGCGAAGCCCCGCGCGTGACCGCGCTGAATCTGTGGATCGACCCTGCGCAGCTGCCCGAGCTGCAGGCTGCGCTGAAACAGATGCCGATGCTGGCCACCGCCGTCATGCTGACCGATGTGCGCGAAAGCTTTCAGGCCACGATCAGCGAAAATGTCCGCATCAACACAGTGCTGTTCATCACCATCTCGGTTCTGATCACCGTGGGTGTGGCCTATAACGGCGCGCGCATCCAGCTGTCCGAGCGCGCGCGCGAATTGGCCAGCCTGCGCATCCTGGGCTTTACCCGGGCCGAAGTCTCGTCGATCCTGATGGGGGAAACGGCGCTTTTGGCCTTGGCCGCGCAGCCCCTGGGCTGGGCCATCGGGGCCTGGATATCCTGGGCGATGATGGCCGGGTTCGACAGCGATCTATACCGTATCCCGCTGGTCCTGACGCCCGCCAATTTTGCCAAGGCCAGCCTGATTACCCTGGCCGCCGTGGCCGCCGCCGCGCTGCTGGTGCGCCGCCGGCTGGACCGCGCCGACCTTGTTGCCGTTCTGAAAACGCGAGAGTGAGCGATGCACAGACACACCCGACTGATCCTGATCGTCCTGGCCGCCGCCGTCATCGTGGGCCTTTTGGTATGGACGGCGCTGCGCCCGGTGCCTGTCACGGCCGAACTGGCCACCGTGACCCAAGGCCCGATGCGCGTGACCGTGGATGTCGATGGCACCACGCGCATCCGCGAGGTGTACGAGGTGGCCGCGCCCTTTGCCGGCACGGCGGAACGCGCGCCGGTGCGCGTGGGCGACAAGGTGGTGGCGGGTGAAACCGTGGTCGCCGTGGTCGAACCCGTGGCCCCGAGCCTGCTGGATGCGCGCAGCCGCAGCCAGGCCCAGGCTGCCATCGCCGAGGCGCAGGCCGCTCTTTCGGTGGCCGACAGCCAGCTGTTGCAGGCCGAGGAAGAGCTGACTTACGCCCAAAGCCAATTCGACCGCGTGCAAGAGCTGGTGGAACGCGGCGTCGCCTCGATCGTGCGGCTGGAGGATGCGGCGCAGGCGCTGAACGTGCGCCGCGCGGCCCGCGATGCGGCCCAATCGGCCCGCGACATGGCCCAAGGCACGCTGGACCGCGCGCAGGCCGCCCTGATCGGCCCCGAAACAACGGAATCCGGCAGCAGTGACTGCTGTGTGCAGATCACGGCGCCCGCCGATGGCGTGGTGCTGTCGGTCGCGCGGATCAGCGAACGCCCGGTCACGGCGGGCGAAACGCTGCTTTCCATCGGCGATCCGACGGATCTGGAAATCGTGGCCGACCCGCTGTCGCGCGAAGCGGTGCGCATCCCGGAAAACGCCCGCGCCATCGTGGATCGCTGGGGCGGCGACACACAGCTTGAGGCGCGGCTGCGCCAGATCGAACCGTCGGCCCGCACCGAGGTGTCGGCCCTGGGGATCGAGGAACAGCGCGTCGAGGCGATATTCGACATCACCGACCCCGCCGATACGCGGCCCGGATTGGGCAACGGTTACGCCGTGCGGTTGGCCATCGTCATCTGGGAAGATGCGGATGTGGTGCAGGTGCCGCTGGGAGCCCTGTTCCGCGACGGCAACGATTGGGCGGCCTTTGTGCTGCGCGATGGGGTTGCGCGGCAAGTGACCGTCACGCTGGGGCAGCGCAATGACCGGATGGCGCAGGTTCTGGACGGAATGCAGCCGGGTGACCAGGTGATCCTTCACCCCAGCGACGCGGTGGCCGATGGCGTGAAAATTGACCCTGCTGTGCCGGAATAGTCTCTAGTCCGCAAAGGACCGCACTGTTTTCAACGCGCCGTCCAGGGCCTCGCCCTTTTCGTCCTGCAACGCCGCCTCGCGCAGGCGGGAAACCCAGTCGGGGCCATCCTGCCGGTGTGCCACGAGCGCGGCCCCCTCCAACACGCGGTCGAATTTCGACAGGCCGCGCGCATGGGTGTCGGAATAGCCCTTGATCAAGCGGCGGCAGCGAATGATCTCGACCGCCATGCCATAGCGGTCGGGCAAATGCGCCAGCGCGGTGTCCAGCCAGCGATCCAGATGCGCCATCTCCACGGCGTGACGACGGGTTTTCAGCCGCCAGCCCTTCATGCCTCCCAGCACATACAACACCAGGAACGCGGGCAAACCGTCAGTGCGCAATCGCCGGCCCTTGCTGAACCAGCGATCCAACCGCGCCATCCATTTGGGGCTGTTTTCGATCCGCTCACCAAGGCCGGCGGGCAGCATCCCGGCGATTTCCTCGGCCCGCGGATGCATGAACTCGGTCAGGTGCAGCACCTGTTCGTCGCCCGCGCCCATTTCATTGCGGATGCGGTCAAATCGGCGCGCGCGCGTCTTCAGGTCGGCCACTCGGATCACATCGTCATAGGCCATCGCATTGGCGATGTATTTCGCCGCCTCGCGCGACAGTGTGAAACCTTGGTTCTGGTCGTCTTGGGGCAGAATAAAGTCTAATTTATCCAGATAGGCCGCGCCGTAGTCGACATTCTGGAAATTTGCCACCTTGCGCAGGCCCGGCATGGCCATTTCGGCCACCGGCGCGGGCATCGCATTGATCCGTGCCACCAGCGCATTCCACTTTTGCAGCGCGTCTTTCGGCCCGCGCACATCGGTATAGCTGGCCGGTAGCGGGGCGCTGTCGGGCGTCTCGTCGGCCGGGTTCTGCGCGGCATCGAACCCGGCGGCGAAGGCGCGCAAACTGGCCTCGACGCCTTTGCCGCTGGCGCGGATCGCATCCTCGAACGCGGCGCGGTCAAACGGCAGCGCGCCCGAGCCCGCCAGCGCCCCGAACAGCGACGCCGAGATGACCGAGCCTTGCGCCACTGCCGCCTGCTCCATATCCGCCATGATGACACGTTGCGCGGCGATTTCGGCGGCGGCGCGCACCTCGTCGGCATTGGCGATGCCATCGCCGGGCACCATCTTTTCCGAAACCGCCAGCGCCCGATGGGTCGATGCGATCAGGGTGGTGCGGTCAGGGGTCACGAAGCCGCGCATGATGGCGCGTCCGGCCTCCATCATCTCGGCCGCAATCAGAATGTCCACGTCGCCACCCGCGGGCGCCAGCGAGAACACCGGGTCCGGCTGTCCGGCCTCTTTCGGGGCCATTTCGATGTAATAGATCGTGGCGCCCGTGCGCTGGGCCACGCCTGCCACGCTTGTGGCCTGCGCGGCATATCCCTGCGCGCGGGCCAGCGCCTCGATCCAGCTGGTCAGAACGCCGCCGCCCTGGCCACCCACGGCCATCACGGCCAGCTTGATGATCCCGGCCAGCCGTTCATCCGGCGTTCGGGCGCGCAAT
>JAASTF010000057.1 GCA_021767525.1 Paracoccaceae bacterium | reverse complement strand
TCGTCGATGGTGACATTGCGGCGCAGGGGCGAGTTGAGCTCGTTCCATTTCAGGATATAGCGGAAATCGCCGATGCCGCTGGCGGCCAGGGTCTTGATCGGGCCGGCGGAGATGGCGTTGACGCGGATGCCGTCCTTGCCCAGATCCTCGGCCAGGTATTTCACCGATGCCTCCAATGCGGCCTTGGCCACGCCCATCACGTTGTAATGCGGCATCACCTGCTCGGCCCCGTAATAGGTCAGCGTCAGCGCGCTGCCGCCATCGGTCATCAGCTTCTCGGCGCGCTGCATGACGGCGGTGAAGCTGTAGCAGCTGATATCCATCGTCATCAGGAAATTGTCGCGGCTGGTGTCGACATAGCGGCCGCGCAGCTCGGACTTGTCGGAAAAGCCGATGGCATGGACCAGGAAATCGAGCTTGCCCCATTTCGCCTCGATCTCGGCGAAGGCGGCATCGACCGAGGCCAGGTCGGACACGTCGCAATCGATCAGGGTGTCGACGCCCAGCTGTTCGGCCAGGGGGGCGACGCGCTTGCGAAACTGGTCGCCCATATAGGTAAAGGCCATTTCCGCCCCGGCATCGGCGCAGGCGCGGGCGATGCCCCATGCGATCGACTTGTCGTTGGCCAGGCCCATGATAAGGCCGCGTTTGCCGGCCATGAGGTTATTTGACATTTCCGCAACCTTACCCAGTTCTTCCTTTCAAGTGCCTGTCCTTTAGGCGAAGGCTTGCGCTGCATCAAGGCCAACCGGGTCTTGCGCGGCCAAGCTGTGCGCGGCAGGTGAGGGGCTGCAACGATTTACGAAGGACACAGGATTCATGACCGACCGTACCGGTATCTTCGCGGGTGACGACCCCTTTGCCATCGCGCGCGCCTGGCTGGCCGAGGCCGAGCAGACCGAGGTGAACGACCCCAACGCCATCGCGCTGTCCACGGTGGATGCCGACGGGCTGCCCAATGCGCGGATGGTGTTGCTGAAAGAGATCGAGGACGATGCCTTCGTTTTCTACACGAATTACGAAAGCGCCAAGGCGCAAGAGATCGAGCAGGCGGGCAAGGCGGCGTTCGTGATGCACTGGAAATCGTTGCGCCGGCAGATTCGCGTGCGCGGCACCGTCACCCGCGAGGATGGGCCCAAGGCGGACGAGTATTTCCGCTCGCGCAGCCTGAAAAGCCGGCTGGGCGCCTGGGCCAGCCAGCAGTCGCGCCCGCTGTCGTCGCGCGCCGCGCTGATGGCCGAGGTGGCGAAAATGACCGCGCGGCATGGCACCAATCCGCCCAGACCATCCTTTTGGGGGGGTTACAGAATCACGCCAAGTCAGATCGAATTCTGGGCGGATGGGGCGTTTCGTCTGCACGACCGTTTCGTGTGGCGCAGAACGGACGCAAGACACGAGTGGGAAATTACGCGGCTCAACCCGTGAATTTCGCGTCGCGCGAAATGCGAACGCCCGTGAAAAAAGGAAAGTTGTGCCTTGCACCTCATGCCGCCTCTGTCGCATGAGGGGCGGGAGGTTCAATTATATTCGTGGGTGGTAACCTTGACTAACGACAACGACAGCACCCGCAAAGTGAACGGACAGGTTAAGTGGTTTGACCCCGTAAAAGGGTTCGGTTTCGTGATCGCCGATGAAGGCGGGCCGGACATTTTGCTGCATGCCAACGTTCTGAGGAATTTCGGGCAAAGTTCGGTCGCGGATGGCGCCCGGGTGGAGATAGAGGTTCAGGAAACGCCGCGGGGCGTTCAGGCGGTCGAGGTGATCTCGATCGCGCCGCCCGAGGCAGGCACGACGGCGACACTGACCGATTTCGAAGAGATCGATCCCGAAACCATCGCCGCCGCTCCGCTGGAGCCGGCGCGGGTGAAATGGTTCGACAAGGGCAAGGGATTCGGCTTTGCCAATGTCTTTGGCCGCGCCGAGGATGTGTTCATCCATATCGAGGTGCTGCGCCGGTCGGGCCTGGCCGATCTGCAACCGGGCGAGGCGGTCTGTCTGCGTGTCATCGACGGCAAGCGCGGCCGCATGGCGACCGAGGTGCTGGCCTGGGAAGCGGCGTTGAAAAAGTCCGACATATGAGTGGGCGGATGTGCAGGCGGCGCGCCCTTGCGGGTCTGCTGGGGCTGGCCGTGCTGGCCTTGTCCGCGCTGTTGGCCCCACCGCTGCGCGCGCAAGGCACCGACACCGCCGCATGCGCGGCCAATACCGTGCATCTGCGCGGCGATTTCGGGCGGGCGCGGTTCACGGTCGACGTGGCCGCCACCGCAGAACAGCGTGCCCGCGGGCTGATGTTCGTCGAAAACATGCCGCGCAGCGCCGGCATGTTGTTCGTGTATCCCCGGCCCGGCCCGGTGTCTTTCTGGATGAAGAACACGCTGATTCCGCTGGATATGCTGTTTCTCGACGCCACCGGCACCGTGCGCCGGGTGCATCACCGCGCCCGGCCCGGCGACCTGACGCCGATCCGGGGCGGCCGCGACATCCTGGCGGTGCTGGAAATCAACGGCGGTCTGGCGCGGGCGATGGGCATAGGGCCGGGCGCGCAGATGCGCCATCCGGCCTTTGACCCGTCCCTTGCCGCCTGGCCCTGCTAGGGGCTTTTCAATCCGGCGGGCACAGGGTATTGGGGCGCATGGTTCGGGACGTGGCGCAGTCTGGTAGCGCACCTGTTTTGGGTACAGGGGGTCGTGAGTTCGAATCTCGCCGTCCCGACCATTTACCTTTTATCGGCCACCCCGGCCGGACGACCGCGGGGCCGAAATGACAGCACCCGACATTCTGCTGGACGATGTGAGCCTGGCGCATGGCCACAGGTCAGTTTTCGATCACCTGTCGTTGCGGTTGACCGAACGGCGCGTCGCGGTGATCGGGCGCAACGGGGCTGGCAAATCGCAACTGGCGCGGCTGATCGCCGGGCTGACCGCGCCGGATAGCGGCCTGGTGCGGGTGGCCGGCGTTGATGTGGCCCAGGACCGGCGGGCGGCTTTGGCGACGGTGGGCATCCTGTTTCAGAACCCCGATCACCAGATCATTTTTCCCACGGTCGAGGAAGAGCTGGCCTTTGGCCTGCGCAGCCAGGGCCACGGCGCACAGAAGGCGGCCGAACAGGTCACCGAGATCTTGGCCCGATTCGACCGCGCCGATTGGGCCACCCGCGCGATCCACACGCTGAGCCAGGGGCAGCGGCACCTGGTCTGCCTGATGGCCGTGCTGCTGATGGCCCCGCGCGTGATCGTGCTGGACGAGCCCTTTGCCGGGCTCGACATGGCCACCACGCGGCGGCTGGGGCTGTATCTGGACGGGGTTGCGCAGCACCTGCTGCATATCACCCACGATCTTGAGGCGATCGCGGCCTATGACCGCGTGATCTGGCTGGAGGATGGCCAACTGCGCGCCGATGGGCCGCCCGCGCAGGTTTTGCCCGCCTATCGCGCCGCGATGCAAGCGCTGGGGGGCAGCGATGCTTTCACTGACCTCTGAGCGGCGCACGATCTGGCATGGCGTGCCTGCCGGACCGAAATTGCTGGCGCTGCTGGCGGCGACGGTGGTGTTTTTCTGGATCGAGGCGGTTCTGCCGATGCTGGCCTGCGCGGCCGGGGTTGCGGCGCTGTATCTGGCGGGCGGCTTTGCCTTCGCGCGGCAGGGGGCGCGGATGCTGGCGCCGATCCTGCCCTTTGTCGCCGTGATCCTGGCCTGGCATTGGTGGACCGGGGCATTGGCGCAGGGCGTGGTGATCGTGGCGCGGATGGCCGCGCTGGTGGCGCTGGCCAACCTGGTGACGATGACGACGCGCTTGCAGGACATGCTGGACCGTGTCGATGGTGCGCTGGCGCTGCTGCGCCTGCCGGCCCGTGGGCGGCGGCGGCTGGCGGTCGCGGTGGCGCTGGTCATTCGCTTTACCCCTGTCCTGATGGAAAAGGGCCGGGCGCTGGCGCTGGCCTGGCGGGCACGCAGCGCGCGGCGCCCGGGCTGGCGGCTGGTGTTGCCCTTTGCGCTGACCGCGCTGGATGATGCGGACCGAGTGGCCGATGCCTTGCGCGCGCGGTCGGGCGGCCTGTAAGAGGGCCGGGCGAACGAAAATCACCAAAGGACACACCCCATGGAACGCAGCCTGACATTGATCGCCCTTTTCGCCGCCCTGATCGCGGCGCTGGGGCTGATTCCCAAGTTCGACCTGGCGGGCGGCGTGCCGATCACAGCGCAAAGCCTGGGCGTGATGCTGGCCGGCACCTTGCTGGGCGCGCGGCGCGGGGCGCTGGCGGTGCTGCTGTTCTTGTTCCTGGTGGCGCTTGGCCTGCCGTTGCTGGCCGGCGGGCGCGGCGGGCTGGGCGTGTTCGCGGGCCCCACGGTCGGGTTTCTGGTGGGCTTTCCCGTCGCCGCCTTTGTCACCGGCTGGGCCACGCGCGCCTGGGCGCGCGCGGGGGGAGCCCGCGTTTTGACAACCACGCTGGCTGCGCTTTTGGGCGGGGTCGTCGTGCTTTATGCCTTTGGAATCGTGGGCTTTGCTATGGTGACGGACCGTTCCTTCGCGGCCTCGGCGGCGATCATGGGGGTGTTCGTGCCGGGCGACGTGATCAAGGCGGTCCTGGCCGGGTTCATCACCCAGGCCGTGCTGCGCGCGCGCCCCGACCTGGTGCGCGGTTAATCGGGGCCGCGCCGGATCAGGTGGCGCTGGTGATCGGCCTCGTCGGTCAGCGACAGGTGGGTGTGCCCGGCCTCGGCGCAGAAATGCGGCAGGTCGATCCGCGCCATCGCATCATCGGCCAGAACGGCGACCACCGTGCCGGGGGGCAGCGCGGACAGACGCTTGCGCGCGCGCAGGACGGGCAGGGGGCAGATCAGCCCCCGCGCGTCGATGGTGATCTGGGCGCCGTCGGTCATGGCCCGGGCTTAGCGCCGCTTTCACGCGCTGTCCACGCGCATGTGACGACATGTTCGGCCCTTGGGGCGTGACGGCGCGCGCGGGCCGGGCTAAGGAGAAGGCATGTTCGGAATCGAGATCATAGACGCGGCGCTGTTGCCCGCGATGCTGGTGGCGCTGTTTGCGGGGCTGATCTCTTTCCTGTCGCCCTGCGTTTTGCCCATCGTGCCGCCCTATCTGGCCTATATGAGCGGGGTGTCGCTGGCCGATCTGAACCGCGCCGATGCGAAACGCAGCGCGCTGGGGCCGGCGGCGTTTTTCGTGCTGGGCCTGTCGACGGTGTTCTTGCTGCTTGGGTTCGCCGCCAGCGCGGTGGGCACGCTGTTTTTGCAATACCAGGGCTGGTTCAACACCATCGCGGGCGTGATCGTGATGATCTTCGGCGCGCATTTCGTGGGGGTCTATCGCATCGGGTTCCTGGACCGCGAGGCGCGGCTGGACGCGGGCGACCGCGGCGGCAGCGCCTTTGGCGCCTATGTGCTGGGGCTTGCCTTTGCCTTTGGCTGGACGCCCTGTATCGGCCCGCAGCTGGGCGCGATCCTGTCGCTGGCCGCGTCCGAGGCGTCGGTGGCGCGGGGCACGCTTTTGCTGGCGGTCTACGCGGCGGGGCTGGGCATTCCGTTCCTGCTGGTGGCGGCGTTCCTGCCGCGGATGCAGGGTGTGATGGGCTGGATGAAGCGGCACATGGAGCAGATCGAGCGGGTGATGGGCCTGCTTTTGTGGACCATCGGGTTGCTGATGCTGACAGGCGGTTTTTCGGCCTTTTCCTATTGGCTGCTGGAAACCTTTCCGGCGCTGGCCGCACTGGGATAAGCGGGGTCTGATCCAGCGGCGCGCTACCGCGCGCTTTCATTCTGCCAGTGATCCAGGCGACGCGCCGCCCCTATGCGGGGCGTGTGGCGCTGGTTTTCTTTTTGCCGAGAGGCGGTTCAGGGGCAGGTCTGCCCTGAACGCGCCTTGGCGAGTGTGATGCGGGCCGCGGCGCCCTCAAGGACAAGCCGCGCGTGCCGCGCGGTGGCCTGGCGGCCATCCTTGACCGCGCCCCGACCCGCCCTTGGGCGCAAAACTGCCTTACGCTTGTCGAATTTGGGCGGTATCGTCCCGAAAACGAGGTCAGGCATGGGCAGCCCCGAAACGGAAGACGTGCGCAAGCGCCGGGTGTTCTACATCCCCGGCTATGACCCGATTCATCCCCGCCGCTATCGCGAGCTTTATCGCAAGGAAGGGGCGGCGCAGGCAGCGATCTCGGGATACGAGCTGACGCTGAGCGCCAAGCGTACCGAGGGCCCTTATGGCTGGCACGTGAAATCGGTGGTGAACGGCGCCTGGGTAGATGCGGATGTCGAGGTTTTGCTGTGGTCGGATATCGTACGCGACAGCATGTCGAACAGCATTCCGGCCACCTATGCGCAGCTTGTGCGCACGGCCTGGACTTATATCGCGTCAGGGGCTTTGTGGCGGCTGATGCGTCTGCGCAAGGGGCCGGTGATCGCGGCGCTCTACCCGGTGGGCGCGCTGATTTTGCAGGCTGTGATCGCGCTGGGGCTGGGGCATCTGGCGGGGCTGGGGCTGGCCTGGCTGGTGGGGTTCGTGCCGCTGACGGGCGACGGTGGCAGCGTGTTGGGCGCGCGGCTGATGCTGGAGTGGGTGGCCTATGCGCTGGGTCTGGCGGCCGCGGCCATCGCGGTGCTGCGCTGGTTCAAGGCGCACGACAACAAGCTGTTCGCCTATTACCTGATGCATGACTACGCCTATTCGGCCCGCTGGAACGGCGCAACGCCGCCCGATCTGCAGGCCCGGATGGATGTGTTTCGCGCCCGCATCGCGCAGGCCTTGCAAGATGACGTGGACGAGGTGCTGGTGGTGGGCCACAGCTCGGGCGCGCATCTGGGTGTTATGGTGCTGGCCGATCTGATCCGCGCGGGCGAGGTGCCGAAGGACGGCCCCGCGCTGGCATTCCTCAGCCTGGGCGAGGTTGTGCCGATGGTCAGTTTCCTGCCCGATGCCTGGCAGCTGCGGCGTGACCTGGCGTTCCTGGCGCAAAGCCGGTGGCTGACCTGGGTGGACGTGACCGCGCCCGGCGATGGCTGCGCCTTTGCCCTGTGCGATCCGGTTTCGGTGTCGGGTGTCGCCCCGCGCGACAAGCGCTGGCCGCTGGTCTTTTCCGCCGCCTTCACCCAAAGCCTGAGCCCGGAAAAATGGCAGGCGCTGAAACGGCGCTATTTCCGGCTGCATTTCCAGTATCTGTGCGCCTTCGACCGGCCGCGCGATTACGATTACTTTCTGATTACCGCCGGGCCAAAGCGGCTGGCCACGCGCTATGCCGGGCGGCCGGCCAGCAAAAGCCGGATCGAGCGGGCGGTGTCGAAATACAAAAGCAAATCGCCATGAGCCAGCCCCCCAAGCCCCCGTCGCGGCCCGACAGGGTGTCGCTGCTGAAATACATGCGGCTGTTCCGGGCCGACATCCTGTCGGCGCAGCCTGCAAAGCTGTACCGCGCCTGGATGGCCGAGTTTCGCACGCCGTTTTTCCGATCCTACCTTGTGAACCAGCCCGAGCTGGTGCGGCGCGTGCTGAAAGAGCGGCCCGACGATTTTCCGAAATCCGCGCGGGTGGGCGAGGGGCTGCGGCCTTTGCTGGGCAACTCGGTCTTCCTGACCAACGGCGACGTATGGAAGCGGCAGCGGCGGATCATCGACCCGGCGTTCGAGGGCGGGCGGCTGCGCGACACCTATCCGGCGATGTGGGATGCGGCCCGCGCCTGCGTTGACCGGCTGCGCGCACAGGCAGGCGATGCGCCGGTCGAGATCGAGGAAATCACCAGCCATGCGGCGGCGGATGTTATTTTCCGCACGCTTTTCTCGATCCCGATCGAGCACCAGATCGCCGCGCGGGTGTTTCACGAATTCCGCGACTACCAGCGCACGCAGCCGATTTTGAACCTGGCCGCCTTCGTGCCCTTGCCGCGCTGGATGCCGCGGTTTCACCGGCGGCGCACACGCACCACAGCGCGGGCGATTCGCGCTCTGATCACGCAGCTGACCGCCGCGCGGATGGACGAGATCGCCGCCGGCACCGCGCCCGATGACCTGGCGACCAAGATCATGACCACCGCCGACCCGAAAACGGGCGACCGTTTCGACACGCAGGAAATGGTCGACCAGGTGGCGATCTTTTTCCTGGCGGGGCATGAAACCAGCGCCTCGGCCCTGGCCTGGGCGCTTTACATGATGGCGCTGTACCCCGCGTGGCAAGAGCGCGTGGCGGACGAGGCCGCTGTTCTGGAAAATGGCGCTTTTTCAGAGTTTGCCAAGCTGAAGCTCAGCCGGGACGTGTTTCGCGAAACCCTGCGCCTTTACCCACCCGTGCCGATGATGGTGCGCGAAACGACGTGCCCCGAAACCATGCGCGACCGCATGGCGCCCAAGGGCAGCCAGATCGTGCTGAGCCCCTGGCACCTGCACCGGCATGAGCGGCTGTGGGAGCGGCCCGACGCGTTCGAGCCGGGCCGTTGGCAGACCGAGAATGGCAAGACCTGCGCGCGCGAGGCCTATATCCCGTTTTCCGAAGGCCCGCGGGTCTGCACCGGCGCGGGATTCGCGATGGTCGAAGGGCCGCTGTTGCTGGCCATGCTGTGCAGGGCGTTCCGGTTCGAGGTGGTCGAGGGGCGCGACCCCGTCCCGGTGGCGCATCTGACGGTGCGGGCCAAGGACGGTATTTACCTGCGCGTCACGCCCCGATGACCGAGGGCGAAAGGGGGCGCTGCCCCCTCGGCCTTCGGCCTCACCCCCGGGATATTTCTGGAGAGAGGAAGCGGGGGGCGGTCAGAGACGGGCCAGTTCGGTGGCCAGGTCACCATAGCCGGTGAAGCGACGCTCGAAGGCAAGACCCAGTCGCGCGGCGCAGTCTTGCGCGCGGGCGGTCAGCGCCGGGTCGTCGGTTTGGGCCTGGTAGACCAGTTTCGTGTAATGGCCGAAATACATGTCGCGCAGATCGGGATGGCGGTCGAGGCCCAGAGGTTTCCACACGAAGGCATCGAATTGCCGCACCAGGAAATCGGTGAGGTAGAAGGCGGTGATTTCATCCTCGGCATGGGTGGCGAAGCGGTCGTTGCCTTCGAAGAAGCTGTAGCAATGGGGGCCGGGGACCATAGACACGCCCAGCCGGTCACAGGCGGCCTGCAACTGCCCGCCGGTGCCGCAATCGGCGTAGACGACAAAGACGCTTTCATAGCCCACGCGGCGCTTGTCGATGGCGGCCGTGACCGCGTCGGTGATCTTTTCGGGCGTGTTGTGCAGGATCGCGGGCAGGCAGTGCAGGTCCAGGTGATCCCAGCCGTTGCGGGCCTTCAGGTCCAGGATTTCACGTGCAAGCGCCCCGCAGGCGATCAGCAAAACGCGACCGTGGCCCGTGGCGGGCAGGCCGGTTTCCGTCAGGGTCTGGTCGTCGGGGGCGTGCATGGTCAGGGCCGCGCACGGCGCAGGGCAAGACGGGCCACAAGGGCCACGGGGACCAGGAGGGCCAGGGCCGAAGCGGGCGCGGCGCCGGCAACCAGCGCCACGGTCAGCGCGGCGGCGGCCAGCACGCTGGCGATAAGAACAAGGTATCGGGGCAGGGGCATCGCGTCTCCTTTCATCGGTGACATGGGGGCGATGCGGGGACGATCAAGCCCCGCCGCAACGGGCGGGGCCTGTCATTGCGTCAGGCGCGGGCGACGCCCTGGTTGTGCTTGCGCGCCACGAACTGCTTGGCGGTTTCCACCGCGACGGCCGCATCGCGGCAATAGGCGTCGGCACCGATGGCGCGGCCGAATTCCTCGTTCAGCGGTGCGCCGCCGACCAGCACGATGTAGTCGTCGCGGATGCCCTGTTCGACCATCGTGTCGATCACGACCTTCATGTAGGGCATGGTGGTGGTCAGCAGGGCGGACATGCCCAGGATGTCGGGTTTGTGCTCTTCAATGGCTTCCAGGTAGTTTTCGACCGGGTTGTTGATGCCCAGATCGACCACTTCGAACCCGGCGCCTTCCATCATCATGCTGACGAGGTTCTTGCCGATGTCGTGGATGTCGCCCTTGACGGTACCGATCACCATCGAGCCCATGCGCGGCGCGCCGGTTTCGGCCAGCAGCGGTTTCAGGATGGCCATGCCGCCCTTCATCGCGTTGGCGGCTAGCAGCACCTCGGGGACGAACAGGATACCGTCACGGAAATCCTTGCCGACGATGGTCATGCCGCCAACCAGCGCCTCTGTCAGGATGCGGTAAGGCTCCCACCCGCGTTCGAGAAGGATGTTCACGCCCTCTTCGATCTCTTCCTTCAGACCGTCATAGAGGTCGTCGAACATTTGCTGGACCAGTTCCTCGTCGTCGAGTTCGCTGAGGATGATGTCGTCTTCTTCTTCCGACATGGGCAATTCCTTGCAGGCCGGGCGCGGGGGCGCGGCGGTGGTGTCTCTGGTGGCACGTTTCGTCAATTTGTCGCATGCCGACTGCATCAATAGCGACATAAGCGCCAACGCTTCCGACTTATAGGGGCAAAAGCGGGGGCGTATTCGGAAAAATCTTCACGATCTTCTAGCGCCTGATTGCAAATGTTCCTGATATGTTCCATTTTCAGGACATGACACAGAACAGCCGCCCCCTGATCGCCCCCGAAACCCGCCGCGCGCGGGGCGCCGCGCGCAACATGGTGGGTCGGTTCGAGGCGTTCGAGAGGGTCGAGCCCGGCACCGGATGGGAGGGCGACGGTTGGGACATCCCCGAGCCGCCCAAGGCCTGGCGCACCGAGGTGGCGATCGAACGCCCGCGCAGCGCGATCACGCGCAATGCCTCGCCCGATGTGCCGTTCGACCGGTCGCTGAACGCCTATCGCGGCTGCGAGCATGGCTGCATCTACTGTTTTGCGCGGCCCAGCCACGGGTATCTGGGCCTGTCGCCGGGGCTGGATTTCGAAACCCGGCTGGTGGCGCGGCCCGATATCTGGCGCGTGCTGGAGGCCGAGTTGCGCCGCCCGTCCTATGCGCCGGCGCCGTTGGCCATGGGCACCAATACCGACCCCTACCAGCCCATCGAGGCCAGGTTCAAAGCGACCCGCAAGGTATTGGAAGTGCTGCGGGATTTCGCGCATCCCACCGGCATCGTGACCAAGGGCGCGATGGTTGCGCGCGACCTGGATATCCTGGGGCCGATGGCGGCGCGCGGGCT
Source organism: Paracoccaceae bacterium (assembly GCA_021767525.1). Lineage (GTDB taxonomy): Bacteria > Pseudomonadota > Alphaproteobacteria > Rhodobacterales > Rhodobacteraceae > Lutimaribacter. The sequence goes on along the minus strand of JAASTF010000057.1, from coordinate 2,667 downwards.
GGCCCATGTCGGCGTGACGATCACCACGCTGGATGCGGACCTGTCGCGCCGGATGGAGCCGCGCGTGCCGCTGCCCGCGCGCCGGTTGGCGGTGATCCGGCAACTGGCCGAGGCTGGCGTGCCGGTGCGCGTGATGGTCAGCCCGGTGATCCCCGGCCTGACCGATCACGAGGTCGAGGCGATACTGGAGGTGGCGGCCGAGGCCGGCGCCCAAGCGGCCAGCTGGATCATGCTGCGCCTGCCGCACGAGGTGGCGCCGTTGATGCAGGATTGGCTGTATGAACACGTGCCGGGCCGCGCGGAAAAGGTGCTGCGCCGGCTGCGTGAAATGCATGACGGGCAGCTATACGACGCGCGCTTCGGCCACCGGATGCGCGGGCAGGGCATTCACGCCCGGATGATCGGGCGGCGCTTCGACCTGGCGGCGAAACGGCTGGGCCTGGCGGATGGGTTGCCGCCGCTGGATTGCACGCAATTCCAGGTGCCGTTGGGCACGCAGGAGCAGCCCAGCCTGTTCTGATCGGGCTTAGCCGCGGCGGCGGCCCCGGCGCTGGCGCTTGGGCGTGTCATCCTCGCCCGTGCCATCGGCGGCCGAGGAAAAGCCGCCCAGCTTTTCGGCGATCTCGTCCAGCGTCGGGCGCGGCCCGCGCGGGCGGGTCGACAGCGCCTCGTGCATCTTTTCCAGGTGCTCGGGCATGGTGCCGCAGCAGCCGCCGATGATCGTGGCGCCGCAATCGCGGGCCATGACGGCGTATTCGGCCATCAGCTCGGGCGTGCCGTCGTAATGGATGTGGCCGTCATGGTATTTCGGGATGCCGGCATTGCCCTTGGCGATGATCGGCCGCTCGGTGCCCTGCGCGGCAAAGCCCAGGACGGTGCGCAGCAGATCCGACGCGCCGACGCCGCAATTGGCGCCGAAGGCGATGGGCGGGTTTGGCAGGGCTTCGACCATCGCCACCATGTCGGCGCTGGTGACGCCCATCATGGTGCGGCCGGCGGTGTCGAAACTCATCGTGCCGCACCAGGGCATGTCGGCAAGGGCGAACGCCTCGGCCGCGGCCTCGTATTCCTCGGGTGCGGAAATGGTTTCAAGCCACAGAACGTCGGCGCCGCCCTCTTTCAGACCTTCGGCCTGTTCGTGGAAGATCTCGACCGCCAGTTCGTGGGTCAGCGGGCCCATCGGGGCGAAAATCTCGCCCGTGGGGCCGACCGAACCGGCCACCACGACCGTGCGCCCCGATGCGTCGGCCACGTCGCGGCCCAGTTCGGCCGCGATGCGGCTAAGCTCGCGCGCGCGGTCTTGAGCGTCGTGCAGTTTCAGGCGGCTGGCATTGCCGCCGAACGAGTTGGTCAGGAAGATGTCGCTGCCCGCGTCGACCGCCGATTTATACAGCGTCTTGATGCGGTCGGGGTGATCGGTGTTCCAGAGTTCCGGCGCATCGCCCGAGCTGAGCCCCATGTTGAAAAGATTGGTGCCGGTGGCGCCATCGGCCATCAGCCAGTCGCGGGTTTCCAGAAGGCGCGAAAGGGCGTTCGTCATCGGGCTGCTCCTGCAGGGGCGAATGTTGGGGCAAGGGGCGCGGCGCGGCGGGCGCGGGCGGCGCGGGTGGGGCGCGCGGGCAGGCCGGGCCGCCCGCGCGGCGCGATCAGTGTTCTTCGACCAGCTGGCCCTTGGCGACGACCATCAGCTCGTCCATCTTGGCGCGGATTTCCTCGGGCGAGGATTTGTCGCCCAGATCGCCCGCGACCTTGCGCACCACGTCCTCGTGGCCGGCTTCTTCGAAATCGGCCTTGACCACCTCGCGGGCATAGGCGTCGGCATCGTCGCCGGTCTTGCCCAGCTTTTCCGCCGCCCACAGGCCCAGCAGCTTGTTGCGGCGGGCCTCGGCCTTGAATTTCATTTCCTCGTCATGGGCGAATTTGTTTTCGAACGCGTTTTCGCGATCATCGAAGGTCGTCATTGGACTATGATCCCTTGTCTGACAGGTCGGTTGGCCCTGATATGCCCGCAAGGGCGCGGCGACGCAAGGGGCGGCTGCGACTTGCGGGGAAACCGCCCTTACACTAAAGGGGTGCCAAGCATAGCGGGACTCAGCCCGATGCGAGCGACGAGGTGGCCATGGCACGGCGCAAGAAGATTTACGAAGGCAAGGCGAAAACGCTGTATGAAGGGCCGGAACCCGGCACCATCGTGCAGTATTTCAAGGACGACGCGACCGCCTTCAACGCCGAGAAAAAGGCCACGATCGAAGGCAAGGGCGTGTTGAACAACATGCTGAGCGAATATTTCATGCGCGGGCTGACGAACCTGGGCATCCCCAATCACTTCATCAAGCGGCTGAACATGCGCGAGCAGCTGGTGCGCGCCTGCGAGATCGTGCCGCTGGAAGTGATCGTGCGCAATTATGCCGCCGGGTCGATGGCCAAGCGGTTGGGCATCGAAGAGGGGATGCAGCTGCCGCGCCCGGTGGTGGAATATTGCCTGAAGGACGACAAGCTGGGCGATCCGCTGGTGACCGAGGAACATATCGCCGCCTTCGGCTGGGCCAGCCAGCAAGACATGGACGACATCCTGAGCCTGGCGCTGCGCGTCAACGATTTCCTGTCGGGGGTCATGTATGGCGTCGGCATCAAGCTGGTCGATTTCAAGATCGAGATCGGCCGCGT
>JAASTF010000349.1 GCA_021767525.1 Paracoccaceae bacterium | reverse complement strand
GGCGCCCGACCGGCTGGCACCTGTGCCACAGGTCAACCGCGTCGCGATCGACCTGCTGGTGGGTATCGGGCGCGCGCGCGACACCTTGCTGGAAAACACCCGCCAATTCGCCAAGGGGCTGCCCGCCAACAATGCGCTGCTATGGGGCGCGCGGGGGATGGGGAAATCCAGCCTGGTCAAAGCCGCCCATGCCGCCGTGCTGGACGAGGGGCTGGCGTTGAAGATTGTCGAGCTTCAGCGCGAGGATCTGCCCAGCGTGGGCCGCTTGCTCAATATCCTGCGCGCCGCGCCCGAGCACCGTTTTGTATTGTTTTGCGACGACCTGTCATTCAGCCATGACGACCAGCATTACAAAAGCCTCAAGGCCGTGCTGGATGGCGGCATCGAAGGCCGGCCTGACAACGTGATCTTCTATGCCACGTCGAACCGCCGCCATCTGATGCCCCGCGACATGATCGAGAACGAGCGCTCCAGCGCGATCAATCCGTCCGAGGCGGTCGAGGAGAAGGTATCGCTGTCAGATCGGTTCGGATTGTGGTTGGGCTTCCACCCTTGTGACCAGGACGAATACCTGTCGATGATCCGCGGCTATTGCGATGCGCATGGCGTGCAAATCGACGACGACACCCTGCGCGCCGAGGCTATCGAATGGCAGGCCACGCGCGGTGGCCGGTCTGGCCGGGTGGCATGGCAGTTCTTCACCGATCTTGCTGGCCGCAAGGGCGTGCGCGTTTGACATGTGCCGATAACGGCCCCGCGCGGGGCCGTCCGACACGGCCGCACCGCCGCGGTTCCCGTCAGTTCAGGTAAGGCGTCGGATCGACGCTGTCGAAGCCCTTGCGCACCTCGAAATGCACGTAATTCGCATTCCCGCCCCGGATCCGTGCGATGGATTGTCCGCGGGTCACGCTGTCGCCTTTCTTGACGCTGATGCCTTCGACATTGGCATAGACGGTCAGCAGGTTGTCGGGGTGCTTGATGACCACGATGGGCACCTGATCGGCATCCGACGTGATGGCCGCCACGGTCCCGCCGGCAGCGGCCTTGATCGGTGTTCCTGCCGACGCCTGAATATCGATCCCTTCGTTACGCCCTTGGGCATAGTCGCGGATAATCCTGCCCTGTACGGGATAGGCCAGTTTGCCGTTGCCGCTGCTGGTCTGAGACTGGCCCAGATCGGGCGTCGCGGGTTTCGGTGCGCTGGCCGTGGGCGTTGTGTCTTGTGGCAACGGTTTCGAAGCCGAGGGCGGTGTGGGCGTCGGGCTGCCGGTCCCGGGAGGGGAGGGCTCCAGCGCCGTGGTCGTGGTTGCGGCGGGTGCGGCCGACGTTGTTTCGGTCGCGGCCGTTCTGGCTTCGGCCACGGGGATCAGCAGATACTGGCCTTCGCGCACGCCAAAATCGCGGCCCAGACCGTTCCAGTCTGCCAGGGCGCGCACCGAGACATTGTACAGCCGCGCGATCGTATAGGCGGTTTCGCCGCGCTTGACCTTGTGGCGCACCGGCTCGACACCTGCGGAGGCGGTTGGCGCGTTACTCTGCGTGGCGGGGGTGCCGGGCTGTGCGCGGTCGATGGCGTTGCCGGCCAGGGTGGTGATGTCGATCTGCGACGAGGACGCACCGGTGGCAGGCGACGGCTCGGCCACGCGGTTGGGCAGGGCGATCACCTCGCCCTCGCGCAGCGTGTCGCCGGTCTGCAGACCGTTATAGCGCGCCAGCGCCGCGGCGTCGGTGCCCACACGAAGAGCCACGTCCTGAACCGTGTCGCCACGCTCTGCGATGGCGACCTGGTAGCCGGGATAGGACAGGACCCCGCGGTTGTCGGGCGCTGGCCGGTCCGCCGTGGCGCTGCGCGCCGCCTCGGCGGTCGAGGGCGCGTTGCCGAAATTGCCGCGCAGATCGAAATCAAGCGGGGCCTGGCACCCCGCCAAAAGCGCGACGGCGCTGCCAGCCAACAAAAGTTCGGGCAGGCGGGTGGGAATACGGGCGGCTGTCATCTCTCTCGATATCCTCATCTGTGGCGCCCCTTGTGGCCGGGGCTTTTGTCCGTGTCACCTTTTACCGGGCACTGCCCGTCACTCGTCGCGGCCCAGACCTTCGACCAAGGGGACGAAGCGAACCGGTCGCAATTCGTCGTAATCAAAACCCGTATCATGCCGCGTCACGCGGATCAGGCTTTGCACCGTGTCGGACTGTCCAACCGGCAACACCATGATACCCCCGATCTTCAATTGGGCCAAGAGCGGCCCTGGCGGATCCTCGGCGGCGGCGGTCACAAGTATGCGGTCGAACGGTGCCTGGTCGGGCAGCCCGAAAGAACCGTCCGCCGTGGATGCGGTGATATTGACCAGTCCAAGCTGATCGAAAATCGCCTGCGCCTCGCGCACCAGCCGCCGATACCGGTCGACGGTATAGACCCGGCGCGCCAGTTGGCTAAGGATCGCCGCCTGATAGCCGCTGCCAGTGCCCACCTCGAGCACCTTGTCGCGCGGCTGTACGTTCAGCGCCTGGCTCATCAGCCCCACAACCGAGGGCTGGCTGATCGTCTGACCACAGGCGATGGGCAGGGGCATGTCCTCATAGGCGCGTTCGGCAAAGATGCCGCGCACGAAAGGCGCGCGGTCGATCTTTTCCATGGCGTTCAGAACGCGCGCATCCGTCACCCCGCGCGAGCGCAGCGCGAACAGGAACTGCATCTTGCGTTCCGCGATGGCGTCGGGCTCGTCGCTCATAGCGCGTCTTTCAGGGCCTCGATCGTGGCGTGGCAGGTCAGGTCGGCGCGCATCGGCGTGACCGAGATATAGCCATCCAGGTTCACCGCCGCGTCGCTGCCGGGGGCTGTTTGTATGTGCTGATCGCCGCCCTTGATCCACAAGAACCGCCGCCCCGAGGGCGACAGGTGCGGCTCGACCGCGAAGGGGGCGTTGCGCCGGAACCCCTGCGGCGCCAGCACCGCGCCCAGCACGTCGTCGGCCCCCACGGGCGGAAAGTTGATGTTGAAGAACAGCCGGTAATCGGCGTCATCGTTCGGCACCGCGCCCAGCAGCTTGCGGATCAGCGCCGGGCCATGTGCGGCGGCGGCGGCAAAAGGGTTGTCGGCGGTGAAATTCTGCGGGCCCAGATATTGCGACAGCGCCATCGCGGGCACGCCTTGCAGCGCCGCCTCCATCGCGCCGCCCAGCGTGCCGGAATAAAGCGCGTTCTGGGCCGAGTTGTTGCCCCGGTTCACCCCCGACAGCACAAGGTCGGGGCGCGCATCGGCCATCACGTCATGCAGGCCCGCCAGAACGCAATCGGCGGGGCTGCCTTCGGCGGCGAAACGGCGCTCGCCCATCTTGGCCAGCAAGGTGGGGTGGGTGTAGCTGATGCAATGCGCCACGCCCGATTGCTCGAAGGCGGGCGCCACCACCCACACCTCGCCCTCGGGGCCGGCCAGATCGGCGGCGATCTCTTCCATCACAGCCAGGCCCGGTGCGTTGATCCCGTCGTC
>JAASTF010000056.1 GCA_021767525.1 Paracoccaceae bacterium | reverse complement strand
CCGCGCGCGGGCTGGCCTGGGCAGTGGCGGCGGGCGCGGCCGCTTTGGGCTTGGCGGGCGCGGCCCTGGCCCAGCCCAACCCCTGCACCAGGGAAAGCGATTATTTCTGCATCCGCACCGTCGATGTCAGCGCCGATCCCGCGCGCCCGGTGCATATGATGGTGCTGGATCACCTGGTCCACGGGCGCGGCGCGCGCGATCTGCCGCAGGTCATGTTTTACGACAGCGCCGCGTTGTTCGATCTGCTGGCGATGGCCCGGGCACCCAAGCCCGAGTTTTCGTCCTTCTTCATCGGCGGCGGCACCTATTCCGTGCCGCGCAAATGGACCACGCAAAAGCCACCGTTGGACGTGACCGTGGCCGAAATCGACCCCGCCGTAACCGAAATCGCCGCGCGCGATTTCTGGTTCGATCCGTCGCTGGCGCGGGTTCTGCACCTTGACGCACGCGCTGCCCTGCGGGGTGACGCGCGCCGCTATGATGTGATCGTGGGCGATGCCTTTACCGATATCGCGGTGCCGCCGCACCTGATCACGCGCGAGTTTTTCGACCTTGTGAAAACCCGCCTGACGCCGAGTGGCACCTACATGATGAACGTGATCGACCATGCCGATAACCTGCGGGTGATGGCGTCGGTCGTGGCAACGCTGCGCCAGGTCTTTCCCGTGGTCGAGGTCTGGACCGAGGCGCGCCGCCCCGCCCCGGGCGAAAGGCTGGTTTTCATCATCGCCGCGGGCACCACGGAAACGCCGGTGAACGCGCTGAACGGCCGCTCGCCCGATCCGATCCGCTTTGGCCGGCTGGCCGACGAAACGCTTTCCCTGATCATCGAACGGGTCGACCCGATTATCCTGACCGATGATTTCGCCCCCATCGACCGCCTGATCGGCACGCGTTTCTGACGCGACGCGCGGGCAAAGGGCCCACTATTCGGCAGGGCGCAGCCGGCCCGGTTCGTTCGTTTCCAGATAAGCCTCTTGTTCCGGCGTCAGGTCGATCGTGTCATAGCCCGTGATCATCGGCGCGACATGGCTGCGGAAACCGTGCCCAACCGTCAACAGATAAACATGCACGATGACAAAGCCGGCAATCACGTAGGCCGCCAGCAGGTGCAGATTGGCGATCACCGTGATCCACGTCACCGGCGCCTCGACCGACCCGGCCCACAGGTTATAGGTCAGATAGGCGATGCCGGTGGTCCAGATGGCGGGAAAAACGAACCATTTCAGTCCGAAATAGGTCGCCGCCTGCAACGGGTTATGCTTGCGCCAGAATATTTTTTCATACGGGTGCTCTTCGCCCTTGAAGACGCCATAGGCATAAAAGCGCGCCACGGCGATCATGCCCTCGATCTTGGGAATGAATTGCCGCCACGTGCCGGTGGTGAACAGCCAGAAGGTGGCGAAGATCCATAGCCCCAGCAGCACCAGCGCCGCGACCGTATGCAGCATCACCGCGGGCCCGAAGGGCAACAGCCCGTGCACCCCGTTCAGCCCTAGCCCGGTAAACAGCAGCACCATAATCAGCGCCACCTGCCCCCAATGCCAGAAGCGTTCGAACAGCGGGTAAACCTTGACGCAGCGCTTAGCCATGATGGCCCCCTTTCTTGCCGCCTAGCAGGCGGATCATCCCGTGCAACGCCACGCCCGCCAGAGCGGCCAGCACGATCAGCTTGCCCAACATGCCGACCCAGCCATTGGGGTCGGTGCCGGGCATGAACACACCGGCCAGCCCCACCATGCGGCCATCCGTGGCGTGGCAGCTTTCGCAGTCCAGCGCCTGGTCGGCGGGGGCCACCATATGCGTGATCGGCCAGTACATATGGGTGTCGACGAAATCGTATTCGCCGGAATAATTCTGCCCGGCGGCTTTCATCCCGGCCTCGATCGCCTTGCCCCAGTCGAAATTCGTCCAGAACGCGGTGTCGGTCGTCGGGCCCCAGACATGGGTATAGACCAGGTGCAGCAGGTTCTTGTCATAGGCCTGCCGCCCCTCCATCCGCTTGAACGGCCAGATGCGGCTGCGGCCATCGGCGCGGTCGCCCTTGACCTTGTTCACCTCGACAACCTTGGTCGGATCAATTGTTTTCTCGCCCGTCGTGTATTCAACCTGCCCGTCGAACCAGGCATAGATCGGCGTGACGTTTTCGCCCCAATCGAAATCGCCCTTGGTGGACAGGTAGGTGTGCAGATGCTTGCCGTCGGATTGCACGAACCCATCCTCGTGATAGGGCTTGCCATCCTTCAGCCTGCCAGCGGTCGACCAGTCCCACACCGTCTTGGTGGCCACGCCCCCGCGCGCGAATTCCGGGATGTGGCAGGTCTGGCAGGCCAGAACGTCGGTGTGATCGTTGAGCTTGATACCTTTCAGATTCGCCTCGTGTGGTTCGTTGCCGTGGCAGCTTTGGCAGGTCGACACGTCGCGCCGCGCGCCCGGCTTGCCGGTGCCCTTGTCGTCCGAGGCATGCGCGGCATAGCGCGAGCCATCCCACTGGTGCTTGTCCGAGACATGGCAGGTCGAGCAGGTGAAATTCTCGCCATCCGCCGACATGTGCACGTCAACATCGCGCGACGGGTTGTAGAGGGCCGAGCTTAGGTCGCCGTGCTTTACGTTGTCGCCGCCGCCGCCGTAAAAGTGGCAGTTGCCGCAATTGTCGCGCCCCGGCATTCCCACAGATTGCGCGGCCTTGGCCAGATCGACGGGCCAGGCCTCGGCGCCGGTAATCGTCTTGGTGCCGGGTTTCACCGGGTCCAGCGGAGGATGCCCCGCCCCTGTCGCCGTTTTGGTGTATTGGCCCGACCGGTCGTGACAGACCAGGCAATCCACCGCCGTCGACTGTTGCGGCGGGGGCTGGTTCATATCCTCCCAGCCATAGCCGGCGTGGCACGAGGTGCAGCGCGGCTCGTTCCCCGCGACCGATCCGCAAAACGCGTTGATCACGTTGCGCTTGCCCAGCTGCTGGCCGGTTTCGGGATGGTCGAAATCCCAGTTGAAATGGATCGAATGCATCATCTGGTCATCTGCTTCGGTATGACAGCTGATGCAGGCCTTGGTCACCTCGGGGCCGGATTTGAAATCCTGTTTCAGGATCTCGAACTTTGTATGGTCGGCGGTGCTGTTGCTGCCGGGGATTTCCGGCCCCTGTTGCGCGGCGGCGGCACAGGCCATCACGGCGGCCAGCATGGGGCCAAGTATCAACAAACGCATGGGCCGCATCGCACCCCTCCCGATAAGTAATATTCGAGATGTAGCATATGATGTGCCCTGCCCGGCGTTGATCCAGATCAAGACGCGGGCCGCTTGCACGTTTGACGCGGGGCGGGCAAAAGGCCCTGACCTTACAGGAGATCCCGAATGCGCCCGTTTCTGATCCTGCAATTGCGCCCCGAGGCCGAGGCATCGGATGACGAATACGCGGCCTTTCTGGCCAAGGGCGGGCTGTCGGCCGAAGAAACCCACCGCATCCGCCTGGATTGCGAAAACCTGCCGGGCGACCTGGACCTGGCCGATTACTCGGGCGTGATCGTCGGCGGCGGGCCGGGCTGCGTCAGCGATGCGCCCGAAGACAAAGACCCGACCGAGGCGCGGATCGAGGCGCAGATCCTGGGCCTGATGCCCGCGATCACCGACAGCGACACGCCCTTCATGGGCTGTTGCTATGGCATCGGCATCCTGGGCCATCACCTTGGCGCGCCGGTCAGCAAGGAAAAATATGGCGAGCCGGTGGGCCCCGTGACCTGCACCATGACCGAGGCCGCACAGGCCGATCCCGTCATGGCCGGCCTACCCGCGCAATTCGACGCCTTCGTGGGCCACAAGGAAGCGGTGCAAGAACTGCCCCATGGCGCGGTGCACCTGTTGTCGTCGGGCCCCTGCCCGTTCCAGATGATCCGCTACCGCGACAACATCTACGCCACGCAATTCCATCCCGAGGCCGACAGCGCCGTGTTCGAAACGCGCATCCGGCTGTATCGGAACAAAGGCTATTTCCACCCTGACGAGGCCGACGACCTGATCGCCACCTGCCGCGCCGCGCAGGTCGATCAGCCCGAGCGGATTTTGCGCAACTTCGTCGCCCGCTATCGCCGCTAGGGCCGCGCGCGATCAGTCCTGGATGTCGGCATGGGCGCTGCGGTTTGCGTCCATCATTCTGATGAATTCGGGCTGCCAACGCCAGCTTTCCAACCGCATCACCGCATAGTTGCTGGGCGTGTCGCGCATCTCGTCCAGCTTGCGGCGCAGCATCAATTCCAGTCCCGGGATCTTCGTGGCGGTCAGCTCGGCCGGGCCGAAATTGTGCCCATAGGTCTTGCTGACAACCGCCAGAAATTCCGACCCGGCCTCTAGATAGGTGTTCTTCAGGCTGGGTTTCAGCTCGGCATAGGACCAGGCCATCGTGTTCAACAGCGACCGAAAAACCGGGTCGAGCCTGTCCCAACCTTCGTCCAGCGCGCGCAGAAAGATCGCTCGGAACATGTTGAAGCTGTAGAAATGCCGCTCGTCGCCCTGCTTGATGTCCTGCCCGGGGTGCTGGCGATAGTGATAGGCGTATCCGTGCACATGGGCGAGCGACCCGCAATAGCGCGCCATCAGCAACTGAAAGATCTGGTCGTCGAACGCGCGCACGTGTTCAGGGAACCAGATATTCTGCCGGTCCAGGAAATCGCGCCGATAGACGCGGCGCCAGATCGTCGGCTGGCCCGTCGCCACCACGTCGCCCGGCAGCCAGCGATACGTCAGGTCACCAAGACGATGATGCCCGGGCGCGCGGTGCTCTGTGGCCTCGTAGCTGGGGGTCAGAACCTCGTTTCCGTCCTCGTCCAGGGTGAACCATTCGAATTCGCCCTCGACAACGAAGGTGCCGGTATAGCGCGCCACCTCCAGCAGCGCCGAGAACATGCCGGGATCGACACGGTCATCGGCATCGATAAACGTGATGTGGCGCGCGTCCGAATGCATCCGGCCAAAATTGCGCGCCGAGGCGCAGCCGCCATTCGCCTTGGTCAGAAGCCGCACACGCGGGTTGTCGCCATAAAGCTGCGTCACCAGCGCGCCGCTGTCATCGGTCGATCCGTCATCAACCACCAGAACACGGATGTCGGGATTGCCGTCGGCCAGCAGGCTGTCGACGCATTCCTGGATATAACCGCGGCAATTATACATCGCCACGACGATATCCAGACGGTTCTGGCGGGTGTCGAAATTGTCTTCGTAATCGCGTCGCAGGGCGTGCTCGCCGGCCACCAGATAATATTGCCTGTCGCCGGCCTCGGGGGTCGGCAGAAAAGCCTGCGCCGGCGTATGCGCATAGATTTGCCCCGTGATGAAACCGACGGGCACCGATCGCAGCGCCGCGCCGATGGCCTGTTCGCCGCCCGGCGCATCCAGTTTCAAAAGGTCAGGTGCCAAGGCGGCCAGCAGATCGGGCGACAGGGCCGGTGCCTGCACGCCTGCGTCAGCCGCATCATCCGGCAGCGGCGCGAGCCGCGCACCAAGGCCGGGCAACGGCTGAAACGCGGCCTTTTGCGTTGCGGTCAGGGCGTGGTTCAAAGCGGTCGGCAACGGCCCCTGCCCCGGCGCACGGCGCGGCAGATCGGCGGCATCCAAGCCGGGGTGGAAGGCCGCGTTGACGCAAGTGACGTTTTCCAACCCGTTGCGCGCGACATTCTTGCCCAGCAACTCGAAACTGTCGCCATCTGGTTCGAAACAGATCACCTGCCACTCGGGGAAGGCCTTGGCAAAGGGCAAGGCGAACCAGCCTGCACCGGCGCCCACATCGACGCACAACCCGGATTTCGGGATCGCGCGCGAGGCCAGGAACATTTCGTGCACCTCGTGCAGCTCGTGCAGGCGGCGATCTGCTTCGGCCGCGTCGTCGGGCACGGCCAGCATGACCTTTGTGCCCAGGGCCGTTACGCCGATCACGCCGGCCGCGGTGTCGGGTCGGTTCACCATGAGAGCACCTCTTTGGCATAGTCCAGCAAGGCCTGACGATCACCGCGCGGGTCCGGCGTATCGTCGGGCAACGCGAAATACAGCGGCGAGATCGATTTCAGCACCTCGCGCAGCGCCACCCGGTATCCGTAGCGGTGAAAGCTGGGCGCACAGGATTCGCACCAGCGCAGCAGCCGCAGCGCGCTGATCATCAGGGCCCCGCGCTGCCGGCCATTGGCGAAATCGGGATGCGCCTCGAACAGTTGAAAGGTCGCGCGTGCGGCGCCCAGGATGTCGAGACGGATTTGCCCGTTCGAGCCGGTCGTTTGCTGCCGCATCTGACGCTGGAAATAGGTGTATCCCCGCGACGGCAGCAAAGCGATCGAGCGGGCATGAGCGATCGCCATGGTGTGAAACATAATGTCCTCGAAGAAGTGATCGTTGGGAAAGCGCAGCTTGGCACGGTCGATCACATCGCGGGCGATGAACTTGTTGGCCGGTTGCGGCTCGGCGCTGGTGGCCCAGGCCTTGATCACGGGCAGCACATCCTCGTCTGCGCCGTCCAATGCTTCGAGCTCGGCCTCGTAACCGTCAAAGTGGATATCGTCGAGGAACCGCTGCAGCTGCGTGCGCTCTTGCGACAGCACGCCCCGGCACAGCAGCAGTTCGGCGTCGGTTTCGTCGATCACGCGCGCCGCCTCGGCAAAGGACCAGGGCGCGCGCACGTCATCGGCATCCAGAAAGCAGATGTAATCGCCCCGCGCGTGATGCAGGCCGCGGTTGCGCGCCGAAGACACACCGTCATTGGCCTGCGGCAGTATCTTGATGCGCGGGTCGTCGAACCCGGCCAGGATATCGCGCGTCGGCTGTTGCGAGCCGTCATCGACGATCAGCAACTCGAATCGGTCATGGGTCTGATTCAGGATCGACCGCACCGATTGCGCGATCAGCGCGCCATCGTTGAAAGTGGGCATGATGCAGGAAAAGGTGATCTCTGGCATCTTGGTTCCTTTGTCGCAGACTTGCGCGAACGGCCCAAACCCCGGGCCGCAACTGGTTATTGCGTGCCTGTCAGGCCGATATCGCCGATCCAGACACGGTTGTTGCCGGGTGTGAAGAACAGGTGTAGGTCGACGCGCTCGACCTCGGCCATCAGCGAAGGTGCAAGCGTGAATTCGGAACCGAACACCTGCCGATCCGGGCCAAGCTGCGCGGGGCTGGGCGCGAAGTGATCGCGAAACCCATCTGCCCCGATCAGGCGCAACGCCGGGCGCACCGCCATTTCCGTGTCCGCCTGCCCGCTAAAGCGCAACCAGACCCGTCCACAGCCCTGCCACTCGGGGTGCGGAAGCCGCATCGCCAATTCCATCCACTCGGCATAGGGTGACACTCTGCTGAAGGTCAGGCCGATCCCGGTCCCCTCGGGCTGGGCATCGATGCGGCCGTTATCGGGGTCGATCGCCACGCGCACACCCGGCGCGATCTCGGCGTTCGTGTCCGTCGTGACCGCCGTGAAATCGTCTTGGGGAAGCTGGTAAGAGACAAACATCGGTCGGCGTTCAATCCATCTGCGAAAACAGTCCCACCCGACACAAGTTCGGGCTGCATTTGCGCCGCGTTGTTATGTCATCCGTTCGCAGAGTTCTACACAAAAATGGGTAATGTGGACTATTGGTACAAGTTGGGATACCGCTCTTGCGTGCGGTCGTCGCGTTTCTGCGCAACGCCCACGCCGGACGAAACTCGGAGCGAAACGTGACGAAGAAACGCCTGTTCATCCATATCGGCTCTCACAAGACCGCCACGACCTTTCTTCAGAACAGCTTTGCCAGGAACCAGGATGTGCTGGACGACCTGGGCATTCTCTATCCCAAGGCGGGCCGCGTGTTTCAGGCCCATTTCCGTCTGACTTGGGCATTGCGTAGCCCAGAGCATCAAGATGCCGAGATCGAGGACGTGCCGGAATGGGCGGCGCTTTTCGACGAGTTCGACGCCTCGCCGCATGATATTTGTGTTGTCAGTTCGGAAGAGTTTTCCTTCCGCTTCGATCCAAGCCGGCTGGAGGCTTTGCGCAACCGGTATGACGTTACCATCGTCTATTACCTGCGCAGCCCCGACAGCTTCATGGAAAGTTTCTACAATCAATTCGTCAAGGATTTCGGCACCCGCGAAACCCGGCGGATCGACACTTACATGGCCGAGCAAGACCTCCACTTTCTCGATACATCCCGCGTTCTGCGTCCTTGGTCCGAAACCTTTGGAAAAGATGCGATTCGCCTGCGCCTGTTTGGCCGGCAGTTTTTGCCCGACGGCATCATGAAGGACTTTCTAAAGACACTGGGTTGCACGCGTTTCCCCGACTTCGCGCCGTCCGAACAAAGCATCCTGCAAAAGGTTTCGCTGCCCCCCGACGCGCTGGAATACCTGCGATTGTCAAACCGCTGGCTGACCCGCGAAGAAGGGCATTACATGTTCGTCGTGCAATTGGCCGAAATGGCGCAAGAGCATGGACCCGAATTGCAGCAATGCCGTGCCGGGATCTTGTCGCTGAAAGCGCGCCAAGCCTTGCGCCTGCGCTTTCGCGACAGCAATGCGCGTGCTGCCCAGACCTATCTTGGGCAACAACGCACACCGTTTCCGCCGATGGACGCACCGCCGCCGCCCGAGGATTACGATCGCCGGCTTCCCGAGGCCACGCCCGAACTGATGGGCCGGGTCGCGGCCATGATCCGCAACTACCTGTGACGCGCAGATAACCCGCCAACGCCCTAAGCAAATTGGAAGATAATGGCGGACCCAAGAGGATTCGAACCTCTGGCCTCTGCCTTCGGAGGGCAGCGCTCTATCCAGCTGAGCTATGGGTCCGTCGTGCCCGCGTCTATAGGCCATCGGTTTGCGCGCCGCAACGGGGTTTGGACGCAGGGCGGGCAAAAATCCCCTAGCCGGGTTTGACGGCCTGCGCCAGCATCGTCATTTCCGGGATCATCGGGCCCACCTCGACCTGGTCAAAGCCCTTGTCATCCAGCGCATTGCGCAGCCACGCCGCATCGAGCGAGCGCGCCTTGGGCGTGAAGGCCGTGTGTTGCAGCTGCCAAAGCGCGGCCAGAACCGGGCCGCTGCGATCCTCGCGCACGACGAAATCATGCACCAGGAACCGCCCGCCCGGCGACAGCACGCGCCAGGCATCGTCGATCAGGCCCTGGTGGGTGCCCCCCGGCACGCCCGAAAACAGGTAGGACATCAACACAACATCCTGCCCGGTGGGCCAGTCGGTTTCCAGCGCGTTGCCCTCGATATAGGTGATGCGATCCGACAGCCCGGCCTTTTCCACGTAAGAGCGGCCAAGCTGCGCCACGTTGGGGAAATCCACGATGGTCGCGTGCAGATCGGGGTTCGCCTTGCACAGCGTTATGGCAAAAGCACCGGTGCCGCCGCCCACATCCAGCATCTGCCGCGCCCCCGACAGATCCAGGCTGCGCGCCAGTTGCCGCGCGGGCCCCAGCGACCCGGCATGTTGGCTCTCGGAATAAAGCCGCGCCTCCTCTGGGTCGGAAAACCACTCGGCGTAGGATTTGGTGGCCTCTTCGCCCAGCGACCCGTCCAGCGCCCCGTCGATCTGGTCAAGCAGGCCGTACATCTGCTGACCCACCTGCAATCGCAGGTAATCGCCAAAATCGTACTTGGCACCTTTGACCAGAAACGCCTCGGCCGCCGGCGAATTTGCAAACCGGCCATCCGCGACCGACACAAGGCCAAGGCCCGCCAGGGCGGTCAGCAGCGTTTCGGCGCGGTCGGGGTGAATATCGGCGCGGTCGGCCAGTTCTGCGGCGGTCATCTGGGCCTGGGCCAGATGCGTGAACACCTTGAATTCCAGCGCCGCGAACAAGGCCTTGGACCCCATGAACCCGAATGCGATGTGCGAGATTTCATCGGCTTCGGTCAGCAATGTCATGGAAGGCTCCTGTCTGGTCAACATGCCCGAATGATAGGCAAGCCCTGCCGACAGGAAAAGACAAGGAGGCGCAAAAACGACATCTGGCGTCGTTTTTGCGCATTTTTCAGGCAGTCAGATCAGCTGATCTGATTGCCGTATTTGTCATAGACCGGCTCGGGCATCACGGGGACCGGCTCGGGCTCGGGCTGCGCGCAGGCGGTCAGCGCGGTCAGGGCGACGAGAACGGCAGTGATTTTGAGTTTGGTCATGGCAGACTCTCCCTTACTCCAGTTTAGGCTGGGGAAATGGTTGCACAATTTGTCGCGCCTTGCGCCCCTGAGATGCAAAAATCGGCGGCAATTCGCCGGTTTTTTCCCAAATCGCAAGGAAATCGGGCTTTTTCGCCGCCAGAAAAGGCGTTTACGCCTTATCCAAACAGCTCATGCGCCAGCTCTAGCGCGTCGATCAGGGCATCGACCTCGGCCGTGGTATTGTACATCCCGAACGAGGCCCGGCAGGTCGCAGGCGTGCCCAGATGCTCCATCAACGGCCCGGCACAATGGTGCCCGGCACGCACCGCGACACCTTTCTTGTCAAGGATCGTGCTGATGTCATGGGCATGGGCCGCGCCTTGCATGGTGAACGAAAAGATCGCCGCCTTGCCCGGCGCCGTGCCCTGCACGTTCAGCCAGTTCAGGCCCGCCAGGCGTGACGCCGCGTAATCGGCCAACCCGGCCTCATGAGCGGCGATATTTTCAAGCCCGACATCCATCATGTAATCCAGCGCCACGCCCAGCCCGATGGTTTGCACGATACCCGGGGTGCCGGCCTCGAATTTCATCGGCGGGTCGTTATAGGTGACGGTCTCTTTGCTGACCTCGCGGATCATGTCGCCGCCGCCCATGAAGGGCTGCATTTCGGCCAGCCGGTCCTTGGCGACCCAGATCGCGCCCGAGCCGGACGGCCCATAGAGTTTGTGCCCGGTCACGGCATAGAAATCGCAGCCCAGATCGGCCACGTTGACCGGCATGTGCACCGCCGCCTGGCTGCCGTCGACCAGAACCGGCACGCCCTTTGCGCGCGCGGCGGCACAGATCGCTTTCACATCCACCACAGTGCCCAGGACGTTCGACAGATGGGTGATCGCCACCATTTTGGTGTTTGGGCCTATGGCGTCGATCACCTTTTGCGGGTCCAGCGCGCCGGTGGCATCGCAATCGACCCATTTCAGCGACACGCCCTGCCGTTCGCGCAGGAAATGCCAGGGCACGATATTGGCGTGATGTTCCATCACCGACAGAACGATCTCGTCGCCCGCCTGCATCCGGGGCATGGCCCAACCATAGGCGACCATGTTGATGCCTTCGGTCGTGCCCGAGTTCAGGATGATCTCGTCCTCGTCGGGGGCATTCAGAAAACGCGCCACGGTGCCGCGGACGGATTCGTATTTCTCGGTCGCGAGGTTCGAAAGGTAATGCAGACCACGATGCACATTGGCATATTCATGGGCATAGGCATTGGTGATCGCGTCGATCACCACCTGCGGCTTTTGCGCGCTTGCGCCATTGTCCAGATAGACCAGCGGCTTGCCGTTCACCTCGCGCGACAGAATCGGAAAGTCGCGGCGGATCGCCTCTACGTCATACATTGGGATTAACCCCCTCGGCCGAAACGCCGATTACCATCAGGATGATCGAGATACCAACCGTGACGCCCAATCCCGCCAACAGCAGCACGAAGAACGAGTGCAAAAGCGAGTTGAAGCGGTGCGCCACGTTGATGAAATTCAACAGGATCCAGAAGCTTAGGATCAGGATCGCAAGCGACACCATCCCCGCCAGAACCGGCACCGCCAGCCCCAGCACGATCACCAAGACCTGTGCCAGGACGCGCATGAATTGCAGCCAGACCAGCGCGATCAGGATGTCGCCCAACGCGCCCTTGCCGCCCAGCATGTTGCCTACCCAGGTCAGCACGAAGACGGTGATCACCAGCCCCCCGCCCTGCGCCAGCGCATAAAGCAACGGATTGTCGAACAGCCCCGCCATCGGCATCGGCGCCGGGAACAGGTAATGCGACAGGCTGAACAGTAGCGAGTTCAGCACCGTCGCCAGCACCAGCGCCATCCACAGCACGTTGCGCCCCACGTCCTGGCCCATCAACACCTCGGCGGCGTCGCGCGGGGCGGTCAGCGTTTGCACCGCCAGCTCTTTCAGGCTGAGTGTCGTCATCTTCATCCCCATCCGACCCGGCGCATACCGGCGATCCAGAACCACGCGAAAACCACAGTCCACAGCACACCGACAATCGTCAACTGCACGCCCGGCCCGATGAACCCCGCCACAAGACCGTTCAACAGGATCAGCGGCGACGAGGCCAAGAGCGCCCAGAACAGCGCCACCCGCGCCCCATAGGCCGACCCCTGACCGCCAAGCGCGCGTGCGATCAGGTGCCCGAGAAAGGCAAGCCCATAGAACAGCAACGGCAACATGAACACCGTTGCAAACAGGCTGCTGCCAAGCAGCATCTGCAAATCGTCGTCCTGCAGATGTGCCTGCCGGGCCAGCGCGGGCCAGCGCGCGATAAACAGCACGACGCAGCCGCCCATCAGCAGGGCAAGCGCGCGCCCTTCGTTCATGGGCGCGGCCAGCAGCCGGCCCACCACGCGGCCCGGGCCGCGATAGGTGGCGACGATGTCGGTGACCAAGGCCATTAGTGCGAATGCCGCTCCAGCCAGCCCTGCAGGCGCACGGTAATGTGCTCGCGCAGGGACTCGTCCTCGATCTCTTCCACGGCTTCGGCAAGGAAGGCCAGAACCAGCAGATCCTGCGCCTTGTTCAGCGGCACGCCCCGGGCGCGCAGGTAGAACAGCATGTCCTCGTCGATCGCACCGGTGGTCGACCCGTGCGAACAGGCCACGTCATCGGCATAGATTTCCAGCTCGGGCTTGGCCAGGAAGTTGCTGTCATCGTCCAGCAACAGCGACTGACTGATCTGGTAGCCGTCGGTTTTCTGCGCCTCGGGCTGCACCAGGATCTTGCCCTGGAAGACACCGGTGGCGCCGTTACGCAGCACCTTCTTGAACACCTGGCGGCTTTCGCAATTCACCGCGTCATGGGTGATGAACACCGTGTCGTCATGGTGAAAATCGCCATCGCCCAGCGCCGCGCCGGCCACATGGGCCACGGCGTCGTCGCCCGTCAGTTCGATCACGCATTCATTGCGCGTCAGCACGCCGTTCACCGTCATGGTGAAGGATTTGAACACGCTTTCGCGACCAAGACGCGCAAAGATATGCGTGGCGGCGCGTCGCTCATGATCGCGCCCCTGGGTGCGGATATGGTGAAAGCGCGCCGTATCAGCCACCTCGACCTCCATCACCTTGTTGAACCGCGCGGCAGCGGGGCCGTTTTCCAGCACGGTCAACTCGGCGCCTTCCTCCAGCTTGATGACGTGATGCAGAATCGCGTCCGAGGTTTCGGATTGGTGGTGGTAGACCAGGCTGACCGGCTTTTCCGCCTTGCCCGTCACGCGGATCACCACGCCATCGGTCGCATAAGCCGTGTTCAGCGACGCCAGAGGGCGCATCACCGGGTTCTGGCCTGCCTGTTCCAGCTTGCCATAGATGTCCTTGGCCCAGTGAATGTCCTGAGCCGCCGCGGTTTCCAGGCGCTCGATCTCGATCCCGGCGGCCGACAGGTCGTCGCTTGCCTCGGCATCGAAAACGCCATCGACAAAGACCACGCGCAGGCGATCCATGTCTTCGAAGGGCAGGCCCTCGTCATGGGTGAACAGCGCCGCCTTGGGCGCCTGCGGTTCGATCAGCGTGTCGGGACGGGTGAACTTCCAGTATTCATCGCGCCGGCCCGGCAGGCCCATTTCGCGGACACGCGCCAGGGCCGCCTCGCGCGCGGCGGTGATCCAGCTGCCGCCCGTGGGCAGCGCCAGCGCCGCCAGACGGGCCTCGGTTG
>JAASTF010000348.1 GCA_021767525.1 Paracoccaceae bacterium | reverse complement strand
TGGCCCTCGCGGTTTTGCTGGAACTGCTCGGAGGATGGCAGGGCCTGCGATTGCAGTTTCATGGGCTGTCCTTTCGAAAATCTGTCTTACGGGCGGTCGGGGCGCGGGCGCGGCCGCGTGGGCGGCGGCGGGCCGGCCCAGCCGGCGGTGATGGCGTCGTGCGCCGCGCCCAGGTAACGGGCCAGGTACCAGGCCCGCACCGCGATGCTGACGCGCAGCGCGGCCTCGCGCACCTCGCAGCGCAGGGCGGCATCGTCGGGCAGACCCGCGCAATCGGGGCCGGCGGATTGGCCATGCGCCAGCGCGTGCATGCGCGGATACAAATCGTCGGACCAGACCCCGCGCCGCCCCTGCAATGCGTCCGGCGCGGGCAGGCTTTCCAAGACCGACTGGCGCAGCGCCTGCTGCCGCTCGGTCAGGGCCAAGAGGCACGGCGCAGGGGCGGCCGATTGCTCGCAATGCCAGGCGCCGGCATCGCCGCAAAAGCGCAGGTGAAACCCGTCGCCAACGGCGAAGATTTCAGCCATCGGGCTTGCGCGGTGCCAATCAAGCTCGCGTTCGAACCGGGCGGCCGCGATATCGATACAGGTGTCGAAATCGGGCACGCTCTCTTGCGCGACTGCCGGCATGGCGCACAGGGCCAGGATCGCGGCAAGGCGTTTCATGGCTGGCCCTCCGCCTTGGCCTCGGCCGCCGCGCGGGCCTTGAGCTCTTTGCGGATCACCTTGCCCGTGACGGTCATGGGCAGCGCATCGAGAAAAGTGATTTCCCTTGGATATGAATGGGCTGCAAGCCGTTCCTTCACCCAGCTCTTAAGGTCTTCGGCCAGCGCGTCGTCTCCCGAGGCGCCGTCTTTTACCACCACATAGGCCTTGACGATCTGGGTACGCATCGGATCGGGCTTGCCGACCACGCCGACGGTGGCGACGGCGGGGTGCATCAGCAGGCAATCCTCGATCTCGGCGGGGCCGATGCGATAGCCGGCCGAGGTGATCACGTCATCCTCGCGCCCGACAAAGCGGATAAAGCCCCCCTCCATCACGCCGCGGTCGCCGGTCAGCATCCACTGGCCCCGGAACTTTTCGGCCGTGGCCTCGGGCTTGCGCCAGTATTCCAGCATCATCGCCGGGCTGCCCGCGCGGATGGCGATGTCGCCCTCGCCATCGGTGATCTCGCCTGCCTCGTCGATCACCGCGACACGGTGGCCCGGCGCGGGCCGCCCGATGAAGCCGGGGCGCGGGTCGAACAGGTTGGCGGCGGAACTGGCCACCATGTTGCATTCGGTCTGGCCATAGAACTCGTTGATCGTCACGCCAAAGGCTTTGCGGCCCCATTCCAGCATCTCGGCGCCCAGCGGCTCACCGCCCGAGGCGACGCTGCGCAGCCCCTCGATCCGCTGGTCGGCGGCTTTCAGCATCCGCAGCGCGGTGGGCGGCAAAAAGACGTTGCGCGCGCCCGATTGCGCGATGATCCGCGCAGCCCCGCGGGGGGTGAATTTCTCCATCCGTGCGGCCACCACGGGCACGCCCAGCGCCAGCCCCGGCATCAGCACATCGAACAGCCCGCCGATCCAGGCCCAGTCGGCCGGTGTCCAAAGGCAATCGCCCGTCTGCCCCAGGAAATCGTGGCTCATCTCGACACCCGGCAGGTGGCCGGTCAGCACCCGGTGCCCGTGCAGCGCGCCCTTGGGCGCGCCGGTGGTGCCGCTGGTGTAGATCAGAACCGCCGGATCGTCGGGGCCGGTTTCCACGCCGCCGCTGGCCTGGGTGCTGTCGGGCAGATCCTGGCTGCGGATCACCGCCAGCCCCTGCCCCGCGACCATCGCCGCGCCCTCGTCATCCGTCACGACGACCGCCGCACCGCTGTCATCCAGCCGCGATGTCAGCGCATCGGTGCGAAACAGCTTGAACAGCGGCACCGAGATCGCGCCGATCCGCCAGGCCGCGATATGGGCGGCGGCGCACAAAAACGATTGCGACAGCAGCACGCCCACCCGATCGCCGCACAGAACGCCGCGATCCAGCAGCGCGTTTTCCACCCGCCGCGACAGCCGCCACAGCTCGCCAAAGCTCATGTCCCGCCGGATACCGTCGGTCACGTCGATGATCGCCACGCGGCGCGGATCGCGCACGGCCCAGCCATCGCAGACCTGTGTGGCCATGTTCAGCCGCGCGGGAATGTCCCAGGAAAACCCGGCTGTCAGCGTCGCGTAATCGGGCGCGGGCGTCAGCATTGCGTCACCTCTCCCTTTTCACGACGATGCGCCAAGCGACCGAAATCGTCCACGAAATATTCGCGCACCGCACGGTCGCCACCGCAGGCGCAGCGCACCACCAGCCACAGCCCATCGCTGGCGGCAGGCCGCGCGGCGCAATCGGTGGGCTGCCCGCCTTCCTCAGCGTAAAGGGCGGCCATACGCTCGATCACCTCGGTCTCGCCGGGGGCGGTGCTGCGCACGCCCATCAGCCAGCCCAGAACGCCCGCAAGCGCGACCAGCGCGGCCACCGGGGCCCATATGCGCAAATTCGGGGTCACGGCTTGGGCCCGCGCTTACTGCATCGCGCCCATCAATTCGCGCCCCACCAGCATCCGGCGGATTTCGCTGGTGCCGGCGCCGATTTCCATCAGCTTGGCGTCGCGGAAGATACGGCTGACGGCGCTATCGTTCAGGAACCCGGCCCCGCCGAAGGCCTGCACCGCCTGGTGCGCCACGCTCATCGCCACCTCCGATGCATAAAGAACGCAGGCCGCCGCGTCCTGGCGCGTCACCTCGCCCCGGTCACAGCTTTTGGCCACCTCGTAGACATAGGCCCGCGCACTGTTCATGGCGGTGTACATGTCGGCGATCTTGCCCTGCATCAGCTGGAAATTCCCGATGCTCTGGCCGAACTGCTTGCGCTCGACCATGTAGGGCATGACCTCGTCCAGACAGGCGGCCATGATGCCGGTGCCGATGCCCGACAGCACGACGCGCTCGTAATCCAGGCCCGACATCAGAACGGCCACGCCCTTGCCCTCTTCGCCCAGCACGTTTTCGAACGGCACTTCGCAATCCTCGAAAATCAGCTCGCCGGTATTGCTGCCGCGCATCCCCATCTTGTCGAAATGTGGCCCCTGGCTGAAACCGGTGAACCCTTTTTCGATGATAAAGGCGGTGATGCCCTTGGGGCCGGCCTCGGGGTCGGTCTTGGCATAAACCACCAGCGTGTCGGCATCAGGGCCGTTGGTGATCCAGTACTTGCTGCCGTTCAGCACGTAATAGCCGTTTCGTTTTTCGGCGCGCAGTTTCATCGACACCACGTCGGACCCGGCGCTGGGTTCGGACATCGCCAGGGCACCGATATGCTCGCCCGAGATCAGCTTGGGCAGGTATTTATGTTTCTGCTCTTCGGTGGCGTTCAGCTTGATCTGGTTGACGCACAGGTTGGAATGCGCGCCATAGGACAGGCTGACGCTGGCGCTGGCGCGGGCGATTTCCTCGACCGCGATGGTGTGGGCCAGGTACGA
>JAASTF010000347.1 GCA_021767525.1 Paracoccaceae bacterium | reverse complement strand
GGTTTCATCGGCATCCTCTTTGCCAGTCGCGATAACGGTACCTGCTGCGCGGCCCCGGTCAAGCGCCGCTTGGCAGGGGCGGGCATGGCGGCTAGCATGGGGGTGTTGGATCATGTTTTGGGGGACTGTCCGATGCATCGCCGCCATTTTCTTGGCCTGTCCGCCGCCGGCGTGCTGACCGCTTGCACCGCCGGCTCGCCCGGTGCGATGCGCCTGGCACCCAATTCCACGCTGGTGGTGGTGCGCCATGCCGACCGCACCGAGGACGAGCTGACCGCCCGTGGCCGGGCGCGCGCGCGGGCGCTGGTGCCGGTTCTGGCCGATATTCCGCTGGCTGCGATCTATGCGCCCGATATCAAGCGCAACCTCGATACAGCCGCGCCCCTGGCGGCGGCCACCGGGCTGCGCACCACGGTGCCGCGCAACCCGTCGCTGACCCGGCACCTGGTCCGGCAATCGCGGGGGCGGGCGGTGATCTGGGTGGGCAACAAGGGCAATATCCGCAGCATCTGGCAGGATTTGTCCTTACCCGGCCCCGCGCCGCTGGAATACGGCGAATTGGCGATCATCCGCAGCGATGCCAGCGGCGCGGTCACGGTCGAGCGCCGCGATGTCCCCGCCGAGTGACGCCCGCATTGCCGCCGTGCTGATGGACCTGGCGCAGCAGCGCGGCGCGGGCAAAAGCTTTTGCCCGTCCGAGGCAGCGCGCGCCCTGGCAGACGACTGGCGCCCGCTGATGCCGCGCATCCGTGCCGTCGCCGCCACCCTGCCGTTGGCCGCCACGCAAAAGGGCCGGCCGGTCGATCCGCGCACCGCGCGCGGGCCGATCCGCCTGTCGCTGGGGACAGACCGATGCCACAGCTGACGGTTCAGACGCCCACGGGGCCGCTGACCCTGACAGAGCAGGACAGCGCGCTGACGCGGGTGACCTGGGGCGGACAGGCACGCGACGACACCCCGTTGCTGCGGCGCGCGGCGGCGCAGATCATCGAGTATTTCCAGGGCACGCGACAGGCGTTCGACCTGCCCTTGCACGTCACGGGCAGCGACACGCAAGCGCGCATCTGCGCGGCCATCGCCGCGATCCCTTTTGGCGAAACCCGCACCTATGGTGCGCTGTCCCGCGCGCTGGACCTGCCTGCGCAGGCGGTGGGGCGGGGCTGCGGCGGCAACCCATTGCCGGTGGTCATCCCCTGTCACCGGGTGCTGGGCGCCACGGGCCTGGGCGGCTTTTCCGGCGGGACTGGCGTGGAAACCAAGGTCTGGCTGCTGAAGCACGAGGGCGCGGGCGGCTTGCTGATCTGAGCGCGGGGCGATTTCCCGTTGCCGTGGCGCGGCTTATGGCGCATCACGGCCGCAACGGGGATAGGGGGCGCCGATGGGCTGGGCCGTATTTCTTGCCGTCCTTCTGGCGGCGCTGCTGCACGCGGGCTGGAACGCCATCGTCAAGTCGGGGCTGTCGAAACAGACCTCGATGTTCCTGCTGTCGGTGGGGCATGGCCTGATCGGGGCAATGGTGGCGCTGGCCTATCCGATGCCGCCCGCCCATGTCTGGCCCTGGCTGCTGGGATCGGGGCTGATCCACATGGCCTATCAGCTGTTCCTGTCTTACGCCTACGAGCATGGCGATCTAAGCCGCGTCTACCCCATTGCCCGGGGCGCGGCGCCGCTGATCGTGCTGCTGGTCAGCCTGGTCGCGCTGTCCGACCCGATGGACCGGGGCGATATGCTGGGCGTTCTGGTGCTGGCCTGCGGTATCGCGTTGATGGCCCGGGGCGCGCTGACCCAGGGCGAGTCGCGCCGGTTGCTGCCTTTCGCGCTGGGCTCGGCCGTGGCGACGGCGGGATACACGCTGGCCGACGGGCTGGGCGCGCGGGTCTGGGGCCTGCCGTTGGCCTATGTGGGGTGGCTGATGATCCTGTCGGCCCTGTTCTACACCCCGGCCGTTGTCGCTCTGAAAGGGCGGGCGGTGCTGCGGGCGGATGGGCGCGCCTGGGCGATGGGGATGGTCGCGGCGGCGGCGTCCTTTGCCGCCTACGCGATCGCCGTCTGGGCGATGACGCTGGCGCCCATCGCGCTGGTCGGGGCGCTGCGCGAAACCTCGATCCTGTTCGCGGTGCTGATCGGCTGGCTGATCTTTGGCGAGAGGATGGACCGCGGCAAGGCGCTGGCCGCCGCGCTGATCGTGCTGGGCGTGGTGCTGACCCGGGTTTAGCCGCGTTCGGGCACGATCTGCTGAACGATGCCGACCGACACCAGGTAGATGCTGGTCACGACCAGACCCCAATGCGCCCAGCTTTCGGGGTGGAAATCGACCCAGGCGGCCCAGCCGGCAAAAAACGTCCAGGCCAGGGCGATGGGCAAAGACAGCGTGCGCCACCGCTCGGTCCGGACGGGGTGGATGAATTTCAGCGGCAGGAACATCGCCACCGCCAGCGCCGCCACAAGCGTCAGGCTGACATAGAAATTCGGCTCGATCGCGAACAGGACGATCACCACCATGTTCCAGCAGCCGGGAAAGCCGGAGAATGAATTATCCTTTGTTTTCATACGCGTATCGGCGAAATAGACAACGCTGGCATAGGTGATCACGATGATTGCGAACCAGCCGGTCCAGCCCGGCAAAAGATCGGATTTAAAGAGCGCGAAGGCCGGGATGAACACATAGGTCAGGTAGTCGATGATCAGGTCCATCAACACGCCGTCGAACTCGGCCGCGTTGGTTTTCACGTCGTATTTGCGCGCCAGCGGCCCGTCGATACCATCGACCGCAAAGGCGATGACCAGCCACAGGAACATCAGATCCCAGCGCTGGTCGACCGCCGCCAGCATCGCCAGCATGGCAAAGACCGCGCCGGTGGCGGTCAGAAGATGAACCAGTAGCGCCTTGAGTCGTAACGACAAATCAACCTGCCTTTCGGGCCTTGGTGGCTTTGGGATGGGTGGCGTCATAGACCTCGAGCAGGCGGGCGGTATCGACCGCCGTATAGGCCTGCGTGGTCGAAAGCGAGGCATGACCCAGCAGTTCCTGAATGGCCCGCAAATCCCCGCCGGAATTCAACAAATGCGTGGCAAAGCTGTGCCGCAGCGCGTGCGGCGTGGCGCTGGCGGGCAGGCCCAGTTGCAGACGCGCGGCCTCCATCACCTTTTGGATCGCGCGCGGGTTCAGGGCGCCACCCCGCACGCCACGGAAAAGCGCGGCGTTTTTGTCGGCCTCGAAGGGGCTTAGCGCCAGGTATTCATCCACCGCATGACGCGCCGCAGGCAGCACGGGCACCACGCGTTCCTTGCCACCCTTGCCGCGAATGCGCAGCACATCGGCCAGCGGGGCGTCGGCGCCGGTCAGCGACAGCGCCTCGGAGATGCGCAGACCCAGCCCGTAAAGCAGCGTCACCACCGCCACGTCGCGCGCGGCGACCCAGGGCGCGCTGGCCTGAAGCTCGACCCGGGCCAGCATCTCGCGCGCGGCATCCTCGGCCAGGGGGCGGGGCAGCTTTTTCTGGAACTTGGGCGCGCGGGTGGCCAGAACGG
>JAASTF010000055.1 GCA_021767525.1 Paracoccaceae bacterium | reverse complement strand
AGCAAAAACAGGGTGCTCTGCCGCCCGAGCTGATGGCGCAGCTTGATCTTCTGGCCAAGGAGGCCGGCCAGGAAATGGGCCGCGCCGCACCCTACGTCGTGCTGGCCGGCTTCGTGGCAGGCTTTCTGTCGGGCCGCAAAAAGTGACGGGGCCCGGGTCCGGCCCCGACCACGATGGCCGGCTGCGCGAGCTTGTGCTGATCCGGGGCCTTTTGACGGGGATCTTCCTGATCCTTTTGTTCGGCGCGGTTCTGTTCGCCCGCGACGTGCTGTTTCCGATCCTGTTCGGCCTGATGCTGGCCCTGACGCTGCGCCCGATCATGCGGGCGCTGTGCCGGGTCGGCATCCCTGCGCCTCTGGCGGCCTTTTTGCTGATCGGCGGGCTGGCCTCGGCCATCGCGGCGGCGGTCTATTCGATGTCGGGCATTTTGTCCGACTGGCTGTCTCAGATCCCGCAGATGGCGGTCGAGCTGCGATGGAAACTCGCCTCGATCTTTTCCTCGGTGCAAGAGGTGCAAGACGCCACCCGCGAGGTCGAGCAGATGGCCGAAGGCGGCTCTGACGCGCCCAAGGTCGAAACCCAAGGCGCCGGTTGGCTGTCAACGTTGGTGGGGCACACCGCGAATTTCGGCACCTCCATCGCCATCGGCACCATCCTGGCGCTGCTGATCCTGGGGTCGGGCGATCTGGTGCTGCTGAAAATCCTGCGCGCCTTTCCGAACGACCAGGATCGCGCCGGGCAGATCATCTTTGACATCGAAAGCCGCATTTCGCGCTACCTTTTGTCGATCACGCTGATTAACATGGGGCTGGGCGCCTGCCTTGCGGCCTATCTTTGGCTGATCGGGTTTCCCAACCCGCTGCTATGGGGCGCGGCGGCCTTTGTGCTGAATTACCTGCCTTATCTGGGCGGGATCATCGGCGTGGCGCTGGTGGCCTTGGGGGGGCTGACCACCTATCCCGACCTTGCCAGCGGCCTGTTGCCCCCCTTGGGCTATGCCGCCCTGACCACGCTGGAAGGGCAGATCGTCACGCCCTGGCTGCTGGGCCGGCGGCTGGAGCTGAACACGATCGCCGTTTTCCTGACCGTGCTGGCCTGGGGCTGGCTTTGGGGCGTTCCGGGCACGTTGCTGGCGGTGCCGTTCCTGGTGTTGCTCAAGGTGATTTGCGACAACGTGGCCAGCCTGAAAATCCTGGGCGACTTTCTGTCCGCCGACAAGTCGGTGGCCGCGCCCGGCCCGGCCCATGCCGAACCTCGTTGATTGACCCCCGGCGGCACCGCCGCCATAACAGGGGCAAAACGGCACGGAGCCAATACCATGACCGATATGACCGGCACGGCACCCACCGAATGGGGGCCGTTCGGCAGGCCGCTTTTCAACGACCCCAAGGCCCGGGCACTGTCCCGTGTGGGGGTTGTCGATGTGGGCTCGAACTCGGTGCGTCTTGTGGTGTTCGACGGCGCCGCGCGCAGCCCGGCGTATTTTTACAACGAAAAGATCATGTGCGCCCTGGGCGAGGGACTGGGCGATACCGGCCGGCTGTCGCCCACAGGGCGTGCGCGGGCCCTTTCGGCGCTGCGCCGGTTCAAGCATCTGGCCGACGGCATGGATATCGCGCCGCTGACCATTGTGGCCACCGCCGCCGTGCGCGACGCCGAGGATGGGCCCGAGTTCTGCGACGAGGTGCTGCGCGAAACCGGGTTGAAAATCCACGTCATCGACGGGCGCGAAGAGGCGCGGCTGTCGGCGCAGGGTGTTCTGTTGGGCTGGCCAGGCTCTTTCGGGCTGGTTTGCGACATCGGCGGCTCGTCGATGGAACTGGCCGAGATCAACGGCGGCGTCGTCGGGCGGCGCGAAACCTCGGCCCTGGGGCCGCTGAAACTGGCCTCGGTCAAGGGCGGCAAAAAGGGCCGCCGCCAGTATATCCGCGACACGCTGGACAAGCTGGCCGAGCAGATGGGCCCGCAGAATAACCGCCTGTTCCTGGTGGGCGGGTCATGGCGCGCCATCGCCCGCATCGACATGGAGCGGCGCGGCTATCCGCTGCACGTGCTGCACGAATACCGGATGAGCCGCAAATCCGTGCGCGAAACGGTGAAATACATCGCCAAGCAAGATCCCGATGATCTGCGCGCGCGGGCCGGTGTCTCGTCCAGCCGGATGGCGCTGGTGCCGCTGGCCGCCGAGGTGCTGAAAGAGGTTATCAAGCGGTTCAAACCGCGCGATATCGCCATCAGCAGCTATGGTATCCGCGAAGGGATGCTTTATGAACAGATGCCACAGGACCTGCGCGACCGCGACCCGCTGATCGAGGCCTGCCGCTTTGCCGAGGACAAGGACGCCCGCCAGCCCGGGTTCGGTCGGCAGCTGTATCATTTCATTCTGCCGCTTTTTTCCGGCACCTCGGACGAGCGCAAGCGCCTGATCCGCGCGGCCTGTTTGTTGCACGATGTCAGCTGGCGCGCGCATCCCGATTACCGCGCCGAGGTCTGTTTCGACAACGCCACCCGCGCCAACCTGGGCGGGCTGAAACATGCGGAACGGGTGTTCCTGGGTCTGGCGCTGATGCACCGCTATACCAACAAGCGCGAAGGCAGCCGGTTCGACGAGGTCTATGACCTGATCCCCGAAAAAGACGTCCATCAAGCCGAGGTGCTGGGCAAGGCCATGCGGTTCGGCGCGATGCTGTGGCTGCAGGGCGCACCGATGGGCGAACTGCGCTGGTTCCCGAAAAAGAAAGAACTGGAGCTGTGGTTAAGCCGCGAGGCCGAGCCGCTGTTCGGCGAGGTGGCCGAGGCGCGGTTCCAATCCCTTGCCACGACCCTCGATGCGCAGACAAAGGTCAAAATACGGCGCGTCCGCAACGGCAAATAGGATTGGCTGTGTCAGCCCACCATTGACCTACACCCGCTTACAAGTCGATTTCGCCGTTCTCGCCGGGGGCTTCGGGTGCAGCGGGCATCGGCACCTTGCGGCGCAGGATGATGTCGCCATTGGGCAGCATCTCGGGCGGGTGGTAATTGGAAAAATCGTCTATCTTTTCGGCCAGATCGTTCAGCGCGGGGCCCATTTCCTGAACGAATTGGCGCATGGCGGGCTCCATGTCCTCGACCAGGCGGCGCAGTTCGCGCAGGGCTGGCTCGGCCTCGTCCATCATGCCGCGCAGGAACATCCGCGCGCCCTCTTCCATCAGGGAAAACCCGTCCTCGTCGCTGTCCTGCGCGGTGGCGGAAAGCGGCAAAAGGGCGATGGCGGCGGCGGCGATCAGCTGTTTCATGCCTCGTATATAGCCGCTTTGCCTGCCGATTTTGAGTCCGCCGCGCGTTATAGGCCGATATCCACCGTCACCGGGAAATGATCCGACGCGGTGACCAGCGCCTCGCGCAGCTCGGGCGTTTTCCAGCACACCGGATCATCGAACGGATGCCAGATGCGCCAGCGCGGCGCCAAGGCGCGCAAATCCGCCGACACCATGACATAATCCAGCAACGCCTGAAGATACCGCCCCTCGCTGCCCAGGAAAAACCGCGCCGTCGTGGGCGTGGCACCGATGCGCTGTTGCAGCGCGCGGCGGGCGTGCGGGTCGTAAAGCTCGGGGCTTGGGCCGTCTTGCCCCATCACGATCTCGACCGACGAGCGGCCGAAAAGGTGTTCGTATTCATCCAGGCCCGGGCCGTCGTTCAGGTCGCCCATCACCATCAGCGGCTCGTTCCGGGCCAGGTGCTCGTCGATCCGGCGGCGCAGCCAGATCGCCTGGGCCAGTTGCTTGCGGCGGTTCGAGATGGCGATGCGCATCACCTCGTCGCGGTCATGCGCGCCATGCGGCGCCTTGGATTTCAGATGCGCGCCGATCATGCGCAGGCCGCGCCCCGAGGCGGTCTTGACCGCCAATTCCAGCGGCGGCTTGGAAAAGCGCACCAGATCCTCGGTTGCGTCGATATCCAGATCGATCCGAAACACCCCGTCAAAGCGGGGGCTGTGCGCATCGCCCTTTTTGCCGGTGGGGTCGCCCTGCGGGTCGTGGCGCGCCTCCATCGTGTCGGGATCGTATAGCAGCGCGATTTCCTGCTGCGTGTCGTTGGGAAAGCCCACAACCGCCTTGCGCGCGCGCAGATCGAAAGCCCGGGCAAAGTTTTCCAGCGCCGGCACCGTGGCGCGCCGCCCGTTGTGGTCGGGCGCCTCGACCACCATCACCGCATCGGCATTGAGCGCGGTAAAGACGATGCCCAAAGCGGCCAATTGATCGGTGCGGCGCACGTCATGGCGGCCCGACCAGCCCTTGTCGTCCAGCATGTTGCCCTGATCGTCGAAAAGGTTGTTGAACCATTCGACGTTATAGGTGGCGATCCGCATCAGGCGGCCTTGCCCTTGTTGATCGCGTCCCAGGCTTCGTTGATGTCATGCATCCGCCGTTCGGCCATCCTGATCGCCTCTTGCGGAAGGCCGCGCGCGGTCAGGGCGTCGGGATGGTTTTCGCGCACCAGCTTTTTCCACGCGCGGCGGATGTCGTTCATCGGCATATCGGGGCTGACGCCCAGCACGGAATAGGGATCCGGCGTGGCATCGGGCACGAACCGCGCACGCAGCCCCCGGAACTCGCGCTCGGGCAGGCCGAAAATCTGCGCCACCCGCTCCAGGAACGCGTCTTCGGCCGGGTGATAGGTGCCATCGGCCATGGCAATGTGAAACAGCCCCTCCATCAGGTCGCACAGCGGGCCTTCGGTGCGATCGAACATCGCCTTGATCTTGGCGGCGTAATCCTCGAACCCGGCCACGTCCTGGCGGGCCAGGTTGAAGACGCGCGCGGCCTGCGCCTCGTCCTGCGGGGCGATCTGGAACACCTCGCGAAAGGCGGCCACCTCGTCGCGGGTCACCTGACCGTCGGCCTTGGCCATCTTGGCCCCCAGCGCGATCACCGCGATGGTGAACGCGACCGAACGTTCGGGCGGCGTGCGCAACCGGTCGAACACCGCCGACAGCGGCTCGCCCGAGGCCAGCGCCGAAAGCGCGTCGGATATGCGTGTCCAGATCGACATGGGGCGCACCCTATCCTGTGCGGGCGCATCTGTCAGCGCGGTCACAGAATTTTTTGCATCAACACCAAGTCGAGATAGCGCCCGAACTTGAACCCCACCTCGGCCATCCGCCCGGTTTCGACGAAACCCATCCGCGCATGAAAGGCCAGGCCCGCGGCATTTTCTGCGCTGACACCCGCGACCATCACATGCACCCCCTGCCCGCGCGCATGATCGCACAGCGCGGTCAGCAATCCGCGCCCCACGCCCTTGCCACGCGCGCCTTCGCCCAACAGGATCGAATGTTCCATCGAGCGGGCATAGCCCGGGCCGCCGCGAAACTGCGCGTAGCTGGCAAAGCCAAGGATTTGCCCCGCTTGTTCGGCCACCAAGAAGGCCGCGCCGCGCGACAGGATGTCTTCGCGGATGTCGTCGGCGGTTTTCTCGCGGTTCGTGAAGGTCACGGTCGTGTCGCGGATCAGCGTGTTCAGAAGGGGCAGCAGCGCGGGCGCATCCTGCGGCCGGGCGGGCCGCACGGTCACCGCAACACCTGACGGCCGTTGGGCGTGTCCAGCACAGCCTCGAGCGCGGGGGCGGGCGCCTCGGCAAAGCGGATGCGCGCATCATCCAGGTATGGGGCCAGCGTATCGCGCAGGGCACCGGCCTGCGGGTGCATCACCCGCAGCTCGACCAGGCGCATCCGGGAATTGGGCAGCCGGTCGACCGGATGCGCCGCCCCCTTCCATTCGATCAGCGCGGGATGCGTGTTGTCGAAAGGCAGCACGCCATCCGCCGGCACCCCCATGCGCCAGCGCAGATCGCCCCGCGCGACGTCCAGCGCCGCGCCCGCGCCGGGCAGCGCGGCCAGTGCGGCGTCCAGATCGTCACAGCGCAGGATCCAGTTGGTCAGGCGCGGCGCCCCAACAAAGCGATCAAGATCGAACCAGCG
Organism: Paracoccaceae bacterium; assembly: GCA_021767525.1. Taxonomy (GTDB): domain Bacteria; phylum Pseudomonadota; class Alphaproteobacteria; order Rhodobacterales; family Rhodobacteraceae; genus Lutimaribacter. Next base: position 8,120 of record JAASTF010000055.1, on the reverse strand, counting down.
CGGATGCGCGGGTTTCGGGGCTTGCGGGTCGATGGCGATCAGCTCGAAATATAGGCCGTCTTCCATGCCGGTCAGCAGATTATGGGTGCCCATGACCGCATGCTGCCCACCGGCCGACAGGGTGATGCCCAATGCCTGTTCCAGATGCGCGCGCCCGGCGTCCAGCGTTTCGGCCGCAACCGCGATGTGATCCAGCGTCAGGGCAACTCCGGTCATCGTTCAGGCATCCTGGCCGCGCTCGCGCTCGTCCTCGATTAGCGGCGGATCGTCGTAGACGGACCAGCCGAAATCGGTGCCGGTCGCGGGCACATCATCCTCGCTCACCCGCGCCTGGATATAGGTCTTGGCGATGAAATTCGCGCTGATCGGCGCGGTCAGGAACAAGAACAGCGTGATCAGCAATTCATGAAAGCTGAACCCGCCCTCGACCAGCAGGAAATACAGTATCGAGGCGATCAGAACGCCGCCCACGCCCAGGGTGGTGGCCTTGGTCGGCGCGTGCAGGCGCTGCATCGTGTCTTTTAGCTTGATCAACCCGAACGAGCCGACCAGCCCGAACAGCCCCGCCAGGATCAGGAAGAACGACACCAGGATTTCGGTCACAAGTTCCATTCCCGCCCCCTATTCGATGATGTCGCCGCGCAGCACGAAGCGGCAATACGCAACGGTCGAGACAAAGCCCACCATCGCCACCAGCATCGACGCCTCGTAATAGACGGCGGTGCCCTGCCAGATACCGTAGAGGATCAAAAGCGAGATGATGTTGATAACCATCGTATCCAGCGCAAGGATGCGGTCGGCGCTTTCGGGCCCCGTGGCGATGCGCCAGAGGTTGAACAACAGGCCCAGCCCGAAACAGGCGAAGGCAAAGAACAGGGCGTAGGTGATCATTGGAAAATCTCCTTCAATCGCCATTCATAGCGCCGCTTGATCTCGTCGCGCACGGCGTCGGGGTCGTCGGTGTGCAGGCAATGCACCAGGATCGCGGCGCTGTCGGCCGACAGCATCGCCGACACGGTGCCCGGCGTCATGGTGATGGTGCCCGCCAGGACGGTGATCGCCTCGGGCGAGGTCAGGTCAAGCGGCACGGTCACCCATTGCGAGTGGATGTTCTTGTTGCGCTTGAACAGGATGATCGCGGCGACCTGGAAATTGGCCACGACGATATCCCACAGCACGATAAAGACATACTCGATCACGCGCAGCGGGCGGCCGATCTTGGGCCGCTCGGGCCAGTAGGGTTGCGTCATGAAGGGCACGACCACCCCAAGGATCGCACCCAACAGGATGTTGCCCGGCGTGACCTTGTTCACCAGCCCCAGCCAGACGACCAGCAAGACCAGGCTTAGCAAGGGATGCGGAAAGACGCGTTTCAACATGGTCAGCCCCCTTCCCCGCTGCCCATCACGGCCGAGACATAGCCGCTGCTGTCATAAAGCTGCCCGGCCGCGTCGCCCAAATAGGCGCTGACCGGCCCGGCAAACACCGCCAGCAGCCCCAGCATCGCAACCGCCAGAACCGTGGGCGCCACGGCCATCGCGCCGGCGGGCTGCGGGCGGTCATCCGCGACGGCATCGGCTTCGGGGTCGACAGGCTCGGGCACCAGCCCGGTAGATTTCCAGAACAGCACGCTGCCCGCCCGCGCAAAGCCGACGATCGTCAGGAGTGAGCCCAGGAGGATCGCCACGAAGGCCACCTTCATGTGCGGCGTGTCCTGCATCGCGTCCAGGATCACCAGCTTGCCCAGGAACCCGCTGAGCGGTGGCATCCCGGCCATGCCGATCGCGCCCGCGAAAAACAGCGCCGCGAAAAGCCCGTTCTGCACCGTGGGCTGCTGCGCGCGCAGGCCATCACCATGGCGCCGCGACACCACCAGGTCGGCCAGCAGGAACAACGCCGCCGCCGAGAAGGTGGAATGCACCAGGTAATACAGGGCGGCCGCGGTGGTTTCGGCCGTAAAGGCCGCCACCGCAACCATCATCGTACCCATCGAGCCGACAACCGAAAAAGCCAGCAGGCTCATCAAGCGGCGCGCGCCCAGAACGCCCACCGCGCCCACGGCCAGCGTGACAAGGGCGGCGGGCATCAGCCAGTCGCCGATCACGCCCGACAGCACCGGCACATCGGGGCCAAAGACAACCGTGTGCACCCGGATGATCGCATAAGCGCCCACCTTGGTCATGATCGCGAAAAGCGCGGCCACCGGCGCGGGCGCATTGGCATAGGTCGCGGGCAGCCAGAACTGCACCGGGAAAAGCGCCGCCTTGATGGCAAAGACGATCATCAGCATCATCGCCGCCGCGCGAACCAGCGCCGCATCCTCGACCGGCAGGGCCTGCACCTTTTCGGCCAAATCCGCGATATTCAGCGTTCCGGTCGCGGCGTAAAGCGTGCCCAACGCGAACAGGAACAGGGTCGAACCCGCCAGGTTCATCACAACGTATTGCAGCCCCGCCTGCAGCCGCACCTTGCCACCGCCGTGGATCATCAGACCGTAGGACGCGATCAGCAGAACCTCGAAGAACACGAACAGGTTGAAGGCATCGCCGGTCAGGAAGGCGCCGCAAATGCCCATCAACTGGAACTGGAACAGCGCGTGGAAATGCCGGCCCCGGGCGTCCCAGCCCGTGGCAACCGCATGCAGCAGCACCAACAGCGCCAGGATCGCGGTCAAAAGCAGCATCACAGCCGACAGCCGATCCAGCACCAGAACGATACCAAAGGGCGCGGGCCAGTTGCCCAGCTCGTACGACACGGTCTGCCCATCGGCCGCCGCAACCACCAGCCCGACACAGATCGCGGCCAGCGCGATGGTGCCCGCGAACGAGGCGGCGCGTGCCAGCGAAATGTCGTGCCGCATGACGAAGGCGATGATCGGCGCCAGGATCGCGGGCAGAACGACGGGGGCGATAATCCAGTGGCTCATGCGCCGCCCTCCTCTGCATCGGCCCGGGCCGCGTCGTCGTCGATCTCGTCGCGCATGTTGATGCTGTCGTCATCGGCCTCGAGGTACGCGCCCAGGGCGAACATCACCAAAACGGCCGTCATCCCGAACGATATCACGATCGCCGTCAGCACCAGCGCCTGCGGCAGCGGATCGGTATAGCTCGCATCACCGTAATTGTTCAGAACCGGCGGTGCATTCACCATCAGCCGCCCCGTCGAGAACAGAAAGACGTTCACCGCATAAGACAGCAGGGCCAGTCCCAGGATCACCGGAAAGGCCCGCAGCCGCAGGATCAGGTACACGCCGCCCGCGGTCAGAACGCCCACGGCACTTGCCACCAGCAACTCCATGTCAGTTGCCCTCCGGCTGCTTGAGTTCGCGCTTGGTCGAAGGGTCGTAATCCATCGGCTCCACATTCACGGTTTCGCCTGCATAGCGCGCGATGCGCGACAGGCTGTACAGCATCAGCATGACCGCGCCCAGGACCGTCAGGAACACCCCGAGGTCAAAGGCAAAGGCCGAGCCGAGGCCGAATTTCTCGATAAAGGGCAGCTTGATATAGCCATAGATGCTGGTCAGGAACGGCGCCCCGCCCAGCCAGGCGCCCACACCCGTCAGGCCCGCCACCAGAACGCCCCAGCCGATCATCGTGTGATATTCCAGCCGCTGGCGCGATTGTGTCCAGCCAAAGCCCGAGGCCATGTACTGCATCAACAGCGCGATCGAAATCACCAACCCCGCGACGAACCCGCCACCCGGCTGGTTGTGCCCGCGCAGGAAGATGTAGACGCCCACCATCACTGCGATGGGCAGCATGGCGCGGGTGGCCACCACCATCATCAACGGGTGCCGGTCGCGCGAACGGTCCTGGCTGTAATCGGCGTTGCGCAGTCGGCGCGCGGCGGGGCCGTTCAGCAGCGCCTCCATCAGCGCATAGATGGTCAGACCCGCGATCCCCAGCACGATGATCTCGCCAAAGGTGTCATAGCCCCGGAAATCCACCAGGATCACGTTCACCACGTTGGTGCCACCACCCCCTTCGTAGGAATTGGCCAGGTGATAATCGGAGATCGAGTTGAAATCGCGCATCAGGAAGGTAAGCGCCAGCGCCGCAACGCCCACGCCAGCGGCGATCGCCACCGCGCCGTCGCGCAGCCGCAGGGCCGCGCCGCTTTCGGCCGGGGTGGTTTTCGGCAGGAAATGCAGCGCCAGCAGCAGCAGCATGATCGTCACCGTCTCGACCGAGATCTGCGTCAGCGCCAGGTCGGGCGCCGACAGATACACGAACCCGGCCGAGATCATCAGCCCGATGATCCCGATCAGAACCAGCGCACGGAACCTCTGGCGGTGGTTCAATACCACCAGCACCGTCGCCGCCATCAGCAACACGTAGCCCACCGCCACCACCGGCGGCACCGGCAACATCTCACGCGTGGGCGGGCTGAGCGTGCCGCCCGAAAACGCGGCATAGACCAGCGCCACCGTGGCCGCGACGAAGATCGCCAGATAGCGGCTGATCGCACCGTTATGCAGCCCCTCGGTCAGGCCCTTCGACAGCGCCACGACACCCGCCATCAGCGCATCGAAAATCACCTTCGCCTCGGGGCGCGGCACGGCGTTCCAGATCCGATCCAGGGGCTTGTGCAAGCCCAAGAGGATCGCGCCACCCACCACGGCGATAATCGACATGATCAGCGCGGGCGTCACGCCGTGCCAGATCTTGAGGTAGAAATCCAGATCCTGCCCCGTCACCGCGTCGGCCGCCATCTTGACCACCGGCTGCGCCAGCCCGGGCAGGATGCCGATCAGCACCACCAAAACCGCCAGGAACGCGGGCGAGGCCCACATGCCAAAGGGCGGATCATGCGGATGGGCGGGGTAGTCGTCGCGCGCCGGGCCGGCGAAGACGTGAAAGATAAAGCGCAGGCTGTAGGCCACCGACAACAGCGCGCCCAGCGTGGCCAGAAACGGCACGATCCAATCATTTTCGTACCATTCGGTGTGCGCGGCCTCTTCCAGCATCAGCTCTTTCGACAAAAACCCGTTGAACAGCGGGATCCCCGCCATCGACAGCGCCGCCACCGTGCCAATCAGCGCCGTGACCGGCATGAACTTGGCCAGGCCGCCCAGCCGCTTGATGTCGCGGGTATGCGTTTCATGGTCGACAATGCCCGCCGTCATGAACAGCGCCGCCTTGAAGGTCAGGTGGTTGATGATGTGAAACACCGCCGCGATCGCCGCCTTTTCGGTGCCCAGGCCCAGCAGCATGGTCAAAAGGCCCAGGTGGCTGACCGTGGAAAAGGCCAACAGCGCCTTCAGATCATCCTTGAACAGCGCGATCAGCGCGCCCAGCACCATGGTGATCAGACCGGTGATCGATACGATGTAGAACCACGCATCGGTTCCCGCCAGCGCGGGCCACATGCGCGCCATCAGGAACACGCCCGCCTTCACCATCGTGGCCGAATGCAGGTAGGCCGACACCGGCGTGGGCGCGGCCATGGCGTGCGGCAACCAGAAATGGAACGGGAATTGCGCCGACTTGGTGAACGCGCCCAGCAGGATCAGGATCAGCGCGGGCAGATACCAGTCCGAGGCGCGGATCAGGTCACCCGCCGCCAGGATATCGGTCAGGTTATAGCTGCCCACGATATTGCCCAGGATCAGCATCCCCGCGATCATCGCCAACCCGCCCGAGCCGGTGACGGCCAGCGCCATCCGCGCGCCCTGCCGCCCCTCGGGCAAGTGTTTCCAATAGCCGATCAACAGGAAGGAGCTGAGACTCGTCAGCTCCCAGAAAATCAGCAAAAGCAGGATGTTGTCGGACAGAACGATGCCCAGCATCGCACCCTGGAACAGCAGAAGATAGGTATAGAACTGCCCCATCGGATCGTCGCCCGACAGGTAAAACCGCGCATACAGCGTGATCAGCAGGCCGACGCCCAGGATCATGAAGGCGAACAAAAGCCCCAGACCGTCGAGGAAGAAACTGGCTGACAGGCCCATCTGCGGCAGCCACTCGAAACTGGCGGTCAGCGTGTTGCCGGCCAGCACGTCGGGCGTCAGCACCCCCAGCATGGCCAGCGCCGCGATGGTCGGCACGGCGGTGAACGTGGCGCAGGCATTGCGGCCCGCCCGGATCATGAGCCCCGGCACCAGCGCCCCAAGGAAGGGCAAAAGCGCAATGATAGGTAGCAGGCTGCCGCCGTTCGTCATCTCATCTCCCCGTCGCCCGATAGACGTGCCCCGTTAAATCGGATGCCCCGCCCCTTTCACAAGCGTTTTTCGTCATTTCGCCCCAAGATAGGGGGCCGCGTGCGCAATACCAGAGCGATTATGACGGTTTTGGTCGGGTTTCAAGGTGACGCATGGGGGTTTTGGGTTGGGTGCGGTGATGGCGGCGCATCAGTTGAGCCCCTGTGCCCGGCGGCACGCCGGGCCGCGCCCGACCCTCCCCCCGGGAGGGCGCATTGGTGACGTCCCGCACCGAACGCCGGGTTTGCGCGCGACAATGCCTCGCACCGTTCAGAGGTTGATGCGCCCACCCAGGGTCGGGCGCGGCCCTTGGTGTCAATTCAGTATGCCAAGAGACGTTAAGTATTTGTTTTAATGGATTTAAGCAAATCGGCTTCGGAAAGAAACTTGGGTTTACCAGTATCTTTTTGAAGCTTAATCGCTTTCAGAATTTTTGTCCCGCGATGAGTCTGCAACCAGTCGCGAGATGGCTCGCCGCCAATGATCACTAGGTCTGTTTTCTTAGTTACACTCTTTGCGATTTCACATCCAAATGCCGCAAGCCTATCCTCGAAAATCTTTCGTGGCCTTGTTTTGAAAGAACCTGTTAAGACAATCGTTTGGCCCTCCAAAGACTCTTTATTGAAATCTGGGTTCAGTTCGGCAAGTAAGGGAACACCACCCAATTCGGCCAAGCCCGTGTCGCAATAAGCGTCACCTACTAATCGACCAATTTCTGTCGCAATCGCTTGTTGCTCGACGGTGTCGATAATCCCGTCTTCTAGCGCGTCGATGCACGTCAAAATCAGAGATTGCACATGCGGGTCGTCCTGCCCAAGGTCAGCTTCTTCAGCGCGAGCCACAAGCGTTCTTACTTCTTCTATTGTGATAACCCCATCACAAGCCACGCCAGCACATAGTCCGAGGAACCTATTCGCTGAGCTTTTTGGGCAAGTTGAGTCAATTTCTTTCGCACGGAAATGGATTGCATCAACGATCGCCTGATACTCCAAAAGTTGAGCTTTGAAGTCCTCCAAAATTTCCTTAGCGTCTGGGTCGCCGGTATTGCTAACGAAGTCTTCGCATTGCGCAATTAATGGCTCGATTTCAGTTTCTTCAAGTGCCTTGCTGGCGACAACACCCTCAAGAAACCCAGTGAAGTAGCAGAAATATTTTTTATCATTGGCAACCGCGTGAATGTACCCAAGCAGTTCGCCACCATGCTCGAAGTCGTTCTCTTTCACCCCAAAACCCCCATAAACTCCCGCCATTCCCCCTTGGACATGCCGGAGTTTTCCTGCGTTACCTCTTCACCCTTCAACATCCGGCGCACACAATCAAGGGCTGTGGCGCTCAGCGTGGCGCCACCCATGCGGTAATCCTCGAACGCCTTGTAGGCAAAGGGCACCCAGTCGGCCACGACGCCACAGATCGCCTCGGCATAGACGCGGATTTCGTATTGGGCGTGGGCGTCGGCGCGCAGGCGCAGGAAATGCAGCAGGTTGTGCAGATCGACCTTCCAATACCACTGGGTATAGACGTTCGCGGGCAGGTTCATCCGCGCCAGTTCGCGCGCCAGGCCCTGCTGGCCGTCTTGCGAGATCATTTCCTCGTAATGGTCATAGGCGCGCATCGCGTCGTCGCGCAGATAGCGCAGCACGCGCTCGGCCTCTTCCCCCTCCAGCGCTTCGCCGCGGCCCTGGTTGTTGACCACCGATTGCGCGGCCAGCGCCTCGGGGGCGGGAATATAGAACTCGCGGTCCAGGATCGAATAGCGGGCGGAATATTCGTTGACGTTGGCGGTGCGGTGCCGGATCCACTGCCGCGCCACGAACACGGGCAGTTTGACGTGCAGCTTGATCTCGCACATCTCGAACGGGGTCGAGTGCCAGTGCCGCATCAGGTAGCGGATCAGCCCCTCGTCGTTCTGCACGCTCTT
>JAASTF010000346.1 GCA_021767525.1 Paracoccaceae bacterium | reverse complement strand
GCGGCTTAACGCTTCGAGAACTGGAAGCTGCGGCGGGCCTTGCGGCGGCCGTATTTCTTCCGTTCCACCACGCGGCTGTCGCGGGTCAGGAAACCTGCGGCCTTCAGCGATGCGCGCAGCGACGGATCGTAAAGCTGCAGCGCCTGGCTGATGCCGTGCTTGACCGCACCGGCCTGGCCCGACAGACCACCGCCCTTAACGGTCGCCATCACGTCGAACTGGTCTTCGACACCGGCCACTTCGAACGGCTGGCGCAGGATCATCTGCAGCACCGGGCGCGCGAAATAGGCGTTCATTTCCTTGCCGTTCACGGTCACCTTGCCCGAACCCGGCTTGATCCAGACGCGAGCCACCGCGTCCTTCCGCTTGCCGGTGGCGTAAGAGCGGCCCAGCTCGTCACGGACGGGCTCGCGCGCGGCTTCGGCGGCGGATTCGCCCTGAACGCCGGCGATATCGTCCGAAACGGCGCCCTTCAGCTCTTCCAGGGAATTGATCTGATCAGCCATTATTTCGCCACCCGCGTGTTCTTGGAGTTCATGGATTTCACATCCAGCACTTCGGGGCTCTGGGCCTCGTGCGGATGCTCGGCACCGGCATAGACGCGCAGGTTGGTCATCTGCTGACGCGCCAGGCGGTTGCCCGGCAGCATGCGCTTGACCGCCTGGGTCACCACGCGCTCGGGATGGGCGCCTTCCAGCAGCTGCTCGGCCGTGCGGCTCTTGATGCCGCCGGGATGGCCGGTGTGCCAGTAGTAATTCTTGTCAGTGCGCTTCTTGCCCGTCAGCTGCACCTTGTCGGCGTTGATGACGATGACATTGTCGCCCATGTCCATGTTGGGCGTAAAGCTCGGCTTGTGCTTGCCACGCAGGCGCATGGCCACGATCGAGGCGAGACGGCCCAGAACGACGCCTTCCGCGTCGATCACGATCCATTTCTTCTCGATGTCTGCAGGCGTTGCAGAAAAGGTTTTCATTGGGGATCACCCTTGGTTCATAAGTGATGGCACAGGGGCTGGCCCCGGCACCGCATTCGGATTGCGGGGTTATATACGGGTGAAAAAACGCGTCAAGACGGATTTGGCGCAAATAATATTGCAAAAACAATACCTTGCAAAATAGGTATTATATTACCCCACGCCAACCCCCGTCACGCGCCGCTTTTTCCCCGGTTCTCGCGCCAGATGATCAGCGCCCCCGCCCCCACGATCAGCAAAACGCCGGGAAACAGCGTATCCACCGGCGCCTCGCCAAAAAACACCCAGCCGAACACGAAGGCCGAGATCAGCCCGAAATAGCCAAACGGCGCCAGCATCGACGGCTCGCCCATGCGATAGGCCAGCATCATGAACAACACGCCCGTGCCGCCCAGCGTCGACATGACGAAAATCAGCCCCGCATCGACCCAGCTTTGCAGCGGCGTGAACTCGGTGGTGAAAAACGCCAGCACGACGGCCCCCACCGCCGCCGCCCCCGACGCGTAAAGATACAACAGCGCGTTCGACGTGCCCGGCCCGAAAAACCGCACCGAGATCATCGAATAGGCATAGCACAGCGCCGCCCCGATTGGCAGCACCGCCGATAGGCTGAAAGCCTCGCTGCCCGGCCGCATGATCCACAGCGCCCCGGCAAAACCCAGCACCAGCGCGAATATCCGCCACGGGCCCACCCGCTCGCCCAGCAGCACGACCGACAGCAGCACCACGAACAGCGCGTTGGTCTGCGCCAGCGCCGAAACCGTCGCCAGCTCCAGCACCGCCAGCGCGCCATAGAAAAACACCTGCGCCACGGCCACCACCAGCCCGCGAAACAGCGCAAGCGGCCATTTTTCGATCCGCAGGTTCGTGCCGCGCAACCGCAGCTCGCCGGTCGCCACCAGCAGCGCGAGGCTGGGAATGATGCCCAGAACGTTGCGATAGGCCGACAATTCCAGCGGCGAATAGCGCGCCGACAGCACCCGCACCAGCACGCCCATCAGGTCGAAACACATGATCGCCAGCAGCAGCAACCCCACCGCCTTCAACGCCTGTTTCTGATCCACCGCCGCTGTCATATCTTCATCAATACCCGATGCCGCAAAAGAACAAGCAACCGCCGCTTTCGTGACGCAACGGAACGCCGTTTCGATTTTTTTGCCGCAACCGCGAAAAAACCCTTGATCGACTCGATCGCAACGCATACGTCCGCCGCACTTTCGGAACCGATCCCAACCCGAGATTCTTCCCGGGGGGCGCTAAGGGACCGACTGGAACGCACTACTGGCTTAGAGGAGGCACGTCATGAAAGACGTAAACCTCTTCCAACTGGGGTACGGTCTGGAGACAGGCGCCCAAGAGGAAGACACCGCACGGGGTCTCGCCCCCGCATGTGACCGCGATATTTTCGACGATACCCGCGACGATCACTTTATCCGCGACGAACACGGCGTTTTCGCCGGCACGCACCTGATTATCGAGGTGGTGAACGGCACCGGCCTGGATGACGAGGCGCGCATCCAGCAGGCATTCCGCGATTGCGTGGACACCTGCGGCGCCACGCTCTTGCACATACATACGCACAAGTTTTCGCCCCAGGGCGTCAGCGGCGTGGCCGTGCTGGCCGAAAGCCATATCTCGGTCCACACCTGGCCCGAAATCGGCTATGGCGCGTTCGACGTTTTCATGTGCGGCGACGCGCGCCCCTGGTTGGCGGTCGACGTGCTGGCACAGGCGTTCGACACCGCCGATGTGCGCGTGCGCGAACTGCGCCGCGGCGAGGGCGTGGTGGCCGAGGCCGGCATCGCCGCCTGACCGGGCCGCACGGCATGGCATTTGAAAGGCCGCTCTTCGGGGCGGCCTTTTTCACCATCGCCACCACCCAACCGGCGCGGCAGTGCCATGCCCCACCTCCCCGTGGGAGGGCATGACGCCCACCCCCGCCGCGCTTTCGCACCCCGCCCCAACCCGCTAGACATAGGCCCCAAACCATCCCGAAAGGCCCCACCATGACCGATTGGATCCGCGAACCCCTGCACGATGGCTGGGCGCAAACCCTGCGCGCAGACGAAATCTTTTACGACAGCGAAACCCAGCACCAGCGCCTGCGCGTCTTTCAGAATGCAAAATTCGGCCGGGTGCTGACGCTCGATGACGTGGTGCAAACCACCGAGGGCGACAACGCCATCTATCACGAAATGCTGACCCATGTGCCGATCCTGGCCCACGGTGCGGCCACCCGTGTCTGCATCGTCGGCGGCGGCGATGGCGGCATGGCGCGCGAAGTGCTGCGCCACGCCTCCGTCACCCATGTCACGATGGTCGAGATCGACGCGGGCGTGGTCGAGTTTTCGCGCAAATACCTGCCCAGCCTCAGCGCCGGCGCTTTCGACGATCCGCGCCTGAACCTCGTCATCGCCGACGGCGCCGATTTCATGCGCGAAACCGACGGCGGGTTCGATGTCATCATCGTCGACTCGACCGACCCAATAGGCCCGGGCGAGGTTCTGTTCACCGACAACTTTTATGGCCACGCCAAACGCGCGCTGGCGCCGGGCGGCATCCTTGTCACGCAAAACGGCGTGCCCTTCATGCAGCCCGACGAGCTG
>JAASTF010000054.1 GCA_021767525.1 Paracoccaceae bacterium | reverse complement strand
CTGCCGAAGGTGACGAAGAACAAAAGGATCACCGGCACGATCATCACGACAAAGAACAACCCCTCGAAATCCAGCGCGACGGCCAGCGCCAAAGACGCCAGAACCCCCAGCCGCGCCGTTAACCTTTGCCAAAGAGGCGCGTGATGGGCAAGCGCGGCATCCGCCAGGCCAAAGGGCAGGGCGCCCGCGATCAATACCAGCAGAACCCAGCCGCGCCCCGGCCCGGGCCAGAAATTCGCGCCATAGCGATCCAGCGCAAAACCGAACACGCCCAGGCCCCAGACCAGCAGCAAAAGCGCCGCCCAGGGCGCAAACGGCCCCAGCGGCCGGCCAAGCCAGCGCAATATGGCCAGTTGCAGCGCGCCATATAGAAACAGGTGCAATGCCAGGTAGTCGGCCACCAGAACCGGCAGCCAGCCGGGGTTCAGTGGCACGGCGATCAGCGGCACAGCCAGCGCGGGCAGCGCGACGGCCAGCGCGAAATGGCGGGACGTGAGCGAAGGCGGGGCATCATCGCGCGCGGGCAACAGCCGCGCCAACGGCCAGGTCAGCGCCACCAGCGCGCCCAGCAGCGCCAGCAACGCCCAGCCGGTGGGTGGTGTGCTGACCGCGCTGCTACGGCCATAGGCGCGATCCAGCCAATCGACGCTCTCGGCCAGGGCCACGCGGCTGTGCAGGATCGCCACGTGATCGGATGCCGGCGCAATCGCCGCGCGCCGAGTGATGGGGCCTGTCACCGTCTGCCCCATCTGCGCCTCGGGCTGGACCATGCGCAGGGCGCGCAGGGCGAAATCACGCAAACCCGGCTCCCACGCGCCGGCGATCAGCAGCATGGTGTCGGGCGCGGCACCGTCGATCGCCTGAGAAAAGGCCGAGATCAGCACCAGCGGCTCATCCCCCGGCGTCTCTGACGCCACGCGCACCAGGATGTCACTGGCCATCGAATGCCCCAGCAGGGCCACCGGCGCGTCGCCCGCCACCGCATCGACCACCGCGCGGGTTTGGGCGACCAGCAGGCGCGTGGTGCCGTCGATCTGCGTCACGTCGCCCGACATGGGCACCGGGTTGCGGCCGTGCCCTTCGAAATCGAAGGCATAGGCCACGTAACCCGCCCGCGCCAAGGCCAGCGAATAGGCCTGCATGATCTGGCGCGACCCGGCAAAGCCATGTGCCACCACCACCGCCGGGCCCTCGGCGCCCGGCTGCGCATAGCGCGTGACCGGCGTCTGGCCCACATCAACCCGCGCGATTTCGATGCCGAACCGCGCGCTTTCCAGCACCCAGATCGCCCAGGCCGCCAGCGCCACGGCGATCAGCGCCATAATCTGCGCACGCCGTGTCATTCGCGGATCAGCGTGGTGTCGATGGCCCCCGTCGCCTGGTTCAGAACGAGGCGCAGGCTGTAAGGGTCGAACCGCGCGCTGGCCGGGTCATAGCGCGTGACGGGCACTGAAAAGATCAGGCCCCTGGCCGGGTCATAGGCGGCGTCGAGCGCGGCAAAGTCGATCAACGGAAAGCCCATGCCATCGATGCCGACCACCCGGCATTGGCGGCTGCCCAGCACATCCCTCGGGGGCGACAGGATCATCAGCCACATGGCCCCGGCAGCGGGTTCGACCGTGTCCAGCACCGCCAACCGTGTCTGCCCGTTCGAAAAGGTGCGGGTATGCGCCTGCCAGGGTTCGGGGATGTTGCGGGCGCCGGTCTGCCAGTCGCAGGGCTGCACGTCTTGCGCCAGCGCGGGCGCGGCGGCAAGCGACAGGATCAGGGCCGGCCAGCGCATCCCCTACCCCCCGGTATAAAGCGGCAGGGCGCGCGCCTCGTCATGGCCACCATGATAGGTGAACGCATCACCCGACGCGGCGCAAAGATCGGAAATGCCAAGCAGCGGGAACTGGAAATAGGCGGGGCCGATATTGTCTTGCGTCGCGGCAAAGACCACCCGGCCGATCCCGGCCCAGCGCATCGCGGCCAGACACATCTCGCACGGCTGGCAAGAGGCGACCAGCGTGCAGCCCGACAGGTCGGGCGAGCCGAGACGCGCACCGGCCTGGGCGATCGCCTCGACCTCGGCGTGGCGGGTGGGATCGCAAGTGTCGGCCACGCGGTTTTGGGCGCGCAGCAGCTCGGCCCCGTCGCGCAGGATCGCGGCGGTAAAGACGGGCGTGCCCTTGGTTTCCGCGATCTCAAGCGCCCAGGTCACGATATCCGACAGGACGCGCCGCTCCAGGTCGCTGGGCGCGGTCACGCCCGCGCCTCATCCATCAGGCGGCGCATTTCGGCGATCGCCGGGCCAAGACCGCGAAAAATCGACTCGCCGATCAGGAAGTGGCCGATATTCAGCTCCATCACCTCGGGGAAGGCGGCGACGGGTTTCACGGTGTCATAGGTCAGGCCGTGGCCGGCGTGCACCTCAAGGCCCAGGGAATGGGCAAAGGCCGACATCTCGCGCATCTTCTCAAGCTCGGCATCGCGCTCGTCGAACCGGCCTTCGGCATGGGCGTCGCAATAGGCGCCTGTGTGCAGCTCGATCACCTGCGCGCCGATGCGATGCGCAGCCTCGATCTGGCGCTGGTCGGCGGCAATGAAGATCGAAACACGGCAACCCGCCTCGCGCAGGGGGGCGATGAAATGGGCCAGGCGGTTTTCCTCGCGCGCGACCTCGAGCCCGCCTTCGGTTGTCTTTTCCTCGCGCTTTTCGGGCACGATGCACACGGCGTGGGGTTTGTGGCGCAGGGCAATTTTCTGCATCTCGTCAGTGGCGGCCATTTCGAAATTGAGCGGCACGCTGAGCGCCGCCATCAACGCGTCGATATCGGCATCGGCGATATGCCGGCGGTCTTCGCGAAGATGCGCGGTGATGCCGTCGGCGCCCGCCTCTTCGGCCAGCTTGGCGGCGCGCACGGGATCGGGGTAGGCCCCGCCGCGCGCGTTGCGCACGGTGGCCACGTGGTCGATATTCACGCCCAGGCGCAGTTTTCCTAACGGTTGCATGCTGCACACCCCTTTCTTGCGGCGATCCCCAAGGGCAGGTTAATCGCCTTTCTTGCCTTCGTCTGCGGCCAATTGCGTCTTTTTGCGCAAGGCAGCCAGCTTGGCCTTGATCGCCCCCCGGCGGCGGTTCTGATAGGCCCGGATCAGCGGAACAGACACGTAATAGCAGATCAACCCGGCGATGATGCCGGGGATCAGGCCGCCGATCATGTAGGGAAAGAAGACCTCGTCGTAAAAGACGGTCAGCCGGCTCCAATCCGCGTCGGCATCGGTGAACAGCGCGACAAGGTTGTTTTTCAGATCGGCCCCCGCATCGACGAACATCCGACCCAGCGAGGCGTGCATTTCCTCGGCCCCGGCCTCGGGGCGCAGGCCCAGCAGGAAATACCCGGTCTTGAGCGAGACAACCCCGATCGGCACATAGGTCAGCGGATTGCCGAAGAACGTCGCCAGCAGCGCGGCGATGATGTTGCCGCGCATGACCGCCGCAATGGCCGCGGCCACCACGAAATGCAGGCCGTAAAACGGGGTGAAGGTGGTGAACACGCCAGCAAAGATTCCGCGGGCGATGCGGTGTGGCGGGTCCGGCAATCGCCGCAGCCGGTGCTTGACATACAGCGCCGCGCGCCTCCAACCGCCACGGGGCCAGAAAAACTCCAGCACGATCTTCCAGATCGGCCGTCTGTCCCTGCGTTTGAAAACCACCTTGCGGTCCCTTCGTCAGTTCCTTTGCGCGTTCAGCAGCGCGGGATCGCGCAACCGGCTGACCGCGGCTACATCGCTTTCTGCCTCGAGCGCGGTAACGAGAGAATGAAGATGCTCGGCATCGCGCAGGTCCACGTCGATATGTAGGCGGAAAAAGTCGGGTTTCCTGTCGACGAAGACCAGGTTCGAGATATTGGCCTTCTGCTCGCCGATCAATGTGCAAATCCGCCCCAGCACACCGGCGTCGTTGCCGATGGTCAGATCCAGCGTCGCGGCATAGATCGCCGGGTGCGGCCCGGAATGCCAGTGCAAGTCAAGCCAGCGTTCGGGCTGATCCTCGTAGGCGGCCAGCGCCTCGCAATCGATGGCATGAACCACCACGCCGCGGCCGCGATAGGTGATGCCGACGATACGTTCGCCCGGCAAGGGCTGACAGCACGGCGCGCGGTCAAAGCTTTGATCCGAGGACAGGCCGATCACCGCGCGGCCGCGGTCGATGGCGTCGGACTTGGCCGGGGTCAGATCAGGGTAGATCGCCTGGACCACCTCGCGCCCGGTCAACTCGGCGCTGCCCAGCCGGGCCAGCAGCTCGTCGCGGTCGGACAGGCGCAGATGCTTGGCCGCAGTATCCAGCGCCTTGTCGGTGGCGCGCTTGCCCACATGTTCGAACGCGGCGCGCGCCAGTTCGCGCCCCAGCTTGGAAAACCGCTGGCGGTCGGCCTCGCGCAGGGCACGGCGGATCGCGGTCTTGGCCTTGCCGGTGGTGGCGATGTCCAGCCAGGTCGCCTGCGGCGTCTGGCCCTCGGCGGTGATGATCTCGACCGACTGGCCGTTCTTCAGCCGCGTCCACAGCGGCACGCGCATCGTGTCGACCTTGGCGCCGACGCAGGCGTTGCCGATCCGGGTATGGATCGCATAGGCGAAATCGATCGGCGTGGCCCCTTTGGGCAGCTTCACGACCTCGCCCTTGGGCGTGAAACAGAACACCTTGTCGGTGTACATTTCCAGCTTGACCGCCTCGAGGAAATCCTCGTGATCCTCTTCCGACGTGAACTGCTCGGTCAGGCCGCTGATCCACTTGGCGGGGTCCACGGCAAAGGGGTTCTCGCTGCGCACGCCGTCGCGGTAGGACCAGTGCGCCGCAACGCCGGTTTCGGCCACGTCGTGCATCGCCTGGGTGCGGATCTGCACCTCGACCCGCTTGCCGTCGCGGCCCGACACCGTGGTGTGGATCGACCGATAGCCGTTCGATTTCGGCTGGCTGATGTAATCCTTGAACCGTCCCGGCACCGCGCGCCACCGCTGATGGATCGCACCAAGCGCGCGGTAGCAATCCATTTCGTTGTCGGTGATGATACGAAAGCCGTAGATGTCGGACAGGCGCGAAAAGCCCATGCCCTTTTCCTGCATCTTGCGCCAGATCGAATAGGGTTTCTTGGCGCGGCCCAGCACTTGTGCCTCGATCCCGGCCTTTTCCAGCTCGGTGCGCATGTCGCCGGTGATGCGGGGGATCACATCGCCGGTTTCCTTTTGCAGCATTATGAAGCGGCGCATGATGCTGGCGCGGCCTTCGGGGTTGAGAACCTTGAACGCCAGGTCCTCAAGCTCTTCGCGCATCCATTGCATCCCCATGCGCCCGGCAAGCGGCGCGTAGATATCCATGGTTTCGCGGGCTTTCTTGGCCTGCTTTTCCGCGCTCATCGCCTTGATCGTGCGCATGTTGTGCAACCGGTCGGCCAGTTTGACCAGGATCACCCGCAGATCCTTGGACATGGCCATGAACAGCTTGCGGAAATTCTCGGCCTGCTGGGTTTCGGTGCTGGAAAGCTGCAGGTTGGTCAGCTTGGTCACGCCATCCACCAGTTCGGCGATTTCGCCGCCGAACCGCGTTTCGACCTCGGAATAGCTGGCTTTCGTGTCCTCGATCGTGTCGTGCAGCAGGGCGGTGATGATCGTGGCGTCATCCAGCCGCTGCTCGGTCAGGATGGCGGCGACGGCCACGGGATGGCTGAAATACGGCTCGCCCGAGCGGCGAAACTGCCCCTCGTGCATCGCGCGGCCATAGTCATAGGCCGCGCGGATCAACGTTTCGTTTGTTTTCGGATTGTAGTTGCGGACAAGCGCGATCAGGTCGTCGGCGGGGATCATTCCGTCCGCAATCCTTTTGCCGGGCCCGGCTTAGCCTTGACCCTGGGCTTCCATCAGCGCGCGCAGCAGCTTTTCTTCGGACATGTCGTCCTCGGCGGGCTTGTCTGCGGGTTCGCCGCGGCCCATCAGCAGCGCCATCGAATCCTCTTCGGGTTCGTCGACCTCTATCTGGGTCTGATTCGACTCGATCAGGCGTTCGCGCAGCTCGTCGGCCGATTGCGTTTCGTCGGCGATTTCGCGCAGCGCCACGACCGGGTTCTTGTCGTTGTCACGATCGACGGTGATCGACGCACCAGAAGAAATCTCGCGTGCGCGATGCGCGGCGAGCATCACAAGCTCGAACCGGTTGGGAACCTTGTCTACGCAGTCTTCAACGGTCACGCGGGCCATACGGGGGCACTCCAATCGTCGTGGGCAGGTCAGAAAGTCGCGAAATAACGCATCGCCCGTGAAATGACAAGGCCCCTCAGGTGATTGCAATCACCTCGTCACGTTCCTCGGGTGGCAAGGCTGCGCACAGGTCGGCGACCGTACGGCCCAGCACCGGATGCCGCCAATCGGGCGCGACATCGCACAGCGGGACCAGCACGAAGGCGCGGTCCTGCAGGCGCGGGTGCGGCAGGATCAACTGGCCGGGGGCGGTTTCGCGCTGCCGTTGCGGGGGCAGATCCATCCATTCGGCCTGGGTCCGGCGATCGGGCAATACGTGTTGCCCCACCGCCAGAAGATCCAGATCAAGCGTGCGCATCCCCCAACGCTGCGTGCGCGCGCGGCCGAATTCGGCCTCGACCGCGTGCAGGCGGGCCAGCATCTGGTCGGGCGACAGATCGCTGCGCAAAAGAGCCGCGGCATTGACGTAATCGGGCCCGGCGCCGGGCGGAAAGCATGGGGTCCGGTAAAGGCGGCTTTGCGCGGATACGGTGACCCCGGCGTTTTCCAATGCCGTCAGCGCCTTGGGCAGCACAACCTCAGGTGCATCCCGCCCCAGTGGCAAATTCGCGCCTAAGGCGATCAAATGATATTGATCGATTGTCATGGCTCATCTATCCTTTTGAGAATGTTTGCGCACTTGCGGGACGTTTTCGATAGCTATAGTTTGCCGGCCACGCCTGCTGCCACGCTATTTCACTCACGGACAATGGCCAGGCTCAATCGGAAGGACAATTGATGTTTTACAAGGACGAACGGCTTGCGCTGTTCATCGACGGCTCTAACCTGTATGCTGCCGCTAAGGCGCTTGGGTTCGACATCGACTACAAGCTGTTGCGGCAAGAGTTCATGCGCCGGGGAAAGCTGCTGCGCGCCTTCTATTACACCGCGCTGCTGGAAAACGATGAATATTCCCCCATTCGCCCGCTGGTGGACTGGCTGCATTACAACGGCTTCACCATGGTGACGAAACCGGCCAAGGAATACACCGACAGCCAGGGCCGCCGCAAGGTCAAGGGCAACATGGATATCGAGCTGACAGTCGATGCCATGGAGCTGGCGCCGCGCGTGGATCACATCGTGCTGTTTTCCGGCGATGGCGATTTCCGCCCGTTGATCGAAAGCCTGCAACGCCAGGGCGTGCGTGTTTCGGTCGTGTCGACGATCCGCAGCCAGCCGCCGATGATCGCCGATGAATTGCGCCGCCAGGCCGACAATTTCATCGAGCTGGACGAGCTGAAAGAAGTGATCGGTCGCCCCCCGCGCGAAGCGGGCGCCATGCGCGAAAACGACTATCAGGCCGGCTGATCGGCCTACCCACCGGACATCGCATTCAACTGGTTGTGGCGCTGGATGATCGGCGCCGGCCAGGTGCTTTTGATATAGGCCAGGATTGCGATGATCTGGCCGTCGGTCAGGCTGTCGGCAAAGCCGGGCATCCGGCTTTTGTAACCGTTGCCCACCACCGCCTCGATGCCGCGGCGGGTGATGTCGATCAACTGCCGGTCGGGATGATGCCAGGTGTGGCCGGTGGCATCGTGCGGTGGTGCGGGCAAATAGCCATCGGCGTCACGCTCGCGCCAGTTCGGCTCGCCCTGCAGGTCGGCGCCGTGGCACGCGGCGCAATAGTCCGCGTAAAGCGTGCGGCCCTGCGCCACGATCTGCGCATCGTCATGGGGCAAAACCTGCCCCGCGGATGCCATTACTGGCGCCAGAGCCAAGGCAAGGGCCGTGAAAACAACACCGGGTTTCATAGCCCCAGGCTGACCGTCGCCCCGCCCCCGCACAACCCACATCTGCGTGATCGGTCAGGCCGCGTCGCTTTGGGCAACCAACGTTTCGATCGTGGATTTCAGCTCGGCTAGGCGCACCGGCTTTGACAGATAGCCGTCCATGCCGATGGACAGGCATCGCTCGGCCTCGCCGTTCAGGGCGTTCGCGGTGATCGCGACGATGGGAATTTGCCGCGTCGGGCGGCTGGCCTCGATCTCGCGGATGTGGCGGGTCAGGGCAAAGCCGTCCATTTCGGGCATGTGGCAATCGGTCAGGATGATGTCGTAATCTCCGCTCATCCATTCCTGCACCGCGGCCTGGCCATCCGCCACGATCGTCGCCTCGAATCCCAGCTGTTCGATCTGGCGGCTGATAACCAGCTGGTTGATCTCGTTATCCTCGGCCACCAGGATGCGCGTCGCATTGCCGCGCGGCCCTTTTCGCGGCATCTCGGCGTGCGCGTGCGCCGAGATGTCGACCGCGTCGGATTTCTTGTGCAGCAGGCGCAGCGCCGCGAAAAGGTCGGATGGCAGCATCGGCGCCGCCTGCACCGCGACCGCTCCGTTGGCCAGCTCGCCCAGCTTGGCACTGCGATCGCGCACCAGGCTGAGTACGCAGTGACCCGGGAAATCCTTGCAGAACGCTTCGGTCAGGTCGTCGCGCGTTTCGGCATCGGCACCGTGCATGTCGATGATGAACAGCGACCGCGTTTTCAGCGCCCGGGCCCGCGCCCACAGGTCTTCGGCGGTATCGACCGTGACCATGACGCCCCCCAGCGCGCCGACATAGGCATTCCAGACCGGCGATTGCCATTGGCCCGCACAATAGATGACAAATGTGCTGTCCTCGCAATGCGGGGTTTCGATCTTGCCCGTTGGCGCAACGATGGGCAGACAAACCGTGAATTGCGACCCCTCGCCCAGCGCGCTTTTGACCGTCACGATGCCGTTCATCTTGGTCACAAGCTGATGCACGATGGCCAGCCCCAGCCCAGAGCCGCCATAACGGCGCGAGGTCACCTCTTCTGATTGCTGGAAGGGTTCGAACAACTGGCGCTGGAAATCTTCGCTGATGCCGATGCCGTCATCGTCGAAGATCAGGCGCAACAGCCCGTTTTCGTCTTTCAGCACGGTCAGGCGCACGTGACCCGGCGCGTCGTCCTCGGGCCGGCGCGAGAATTTGATGGCGTTACCCAGAAGGTTCAGGATCACCTGACGCAAGCGCCCGGCATCGCAGGTCACGGTGGCCGGCAGCGACATGTCATAGGACAGGCTGAGATAGACGTTATGCGTATCGGCATAGGAGCGCAGCGTTTCCACCGCCGCCTCGACCGTGCGCAACAGGTCGGTCGGCTCGTTCACCAGTTCCAGCTTGCCGGCCTCGATCTTGGACATGTCCAGGATGTCCTCGATGATGCGCAGCAGCGAGTAAGACGAGTCCTGCACGGTTTGCAGGATGCGTCGCTGATCGCTTGTCAGGTCGGTATTTTCCAGGATCTCGACCATGCTGACCACGCCGTTCATCGGTGTCCGGATCTCGTGGCTCATGGCGGCAAGGAATTCGCTTTTGGCGCGGTTGGCCACGTCAGCGGCCCGGCGCGAGGCGCGCAGCCGCTCGTTGTATTTGTTCATCAGGTAGGCAAAGACGCCCATTTCGAACGTGACCACCAGGAAGGTGGTGAACAGCGCGAAAAAGGCGATCTTGTCCCGCGCGAATTCGGCACCCAGGATCGGCGGCCCAAAGAAATCGTGGCCGATAAGCTGCGTGGCGACCCAAACGGCAAAGACGCCCCCCAAAAGCGAGACGATGTAAGTGCGCTCGCGGTGCAGCGAAAATGTCAGGAACGGCCCGCCCAGCAAGGCGACGTACATCGTTTGAACATGGCCTTCGGGGTGGACGACGAAAACGCCCACCGTCACCGCAACAATCCCGCCGAGATACCAGATCAACCGGCCGATCAGGTCGTGCCCGCGCAAGACCAGAAGCAGCGACACCGATGTGCTGAACAATACCATGCCGGCGATGGCGCCGATCACCCATTGATGGGTCACGGCACTTAGGATGCACCAGATAACGCTGACGGCGATCACCACCCAGCTTGTCACCTTTACGGTATAGATGACACGTGCCTCGGTTTCCGCGTGTGATGTTATTTTGCTGCCCAAGCGCCCGTTCCGCCCCGTTTATCAAGCATTGCAGGCGCGATCCCTGCCTGCGGGCGCGCCTGTCGCCGCGTTTTGCCAAAGGAAGGTGAAGGAAGCGCGGTGAATTCGTGGCGAAGATGCGGCAATGCCGCGCAGGGTTAACCCGGGATCGACCGCATCTCGCCCGACAGGGTGTCCATCGCGGCCAGCGCATCTTCGACGGTGGCGACTGCGCTGTCTGGGCCGATCAGGCCGAGCAGATCCGGCTCTTCCTCGACGATGCGGCCGCTGACGATGATGTAAAGCTGCGGATGCGCGACGCGCACCGCGTGGATCAGCCGCGCCAGCGCGCCCGCCGTGGCATGCCCGCCCGAGGACAGCCCGAGAATCAGGAAAACCTGCGAGTCGATACGTTCGAGTATCTCGTCATGCCCTGCCCCCACCATCAGCGAGACATCCCAGCCACGCTGGCGGAACAGCTCGGCCGCCATTTCGACACCGACGCCGTGCTGCTCGCCTGGGACGGTGGCGAACAGGATCGGCGCGTTGCGCATGATCCGTGGCGGCGGCAGCTGGTCGCGCAGCAGGCGGACAAGGTCATAGATGCGCCCGGTGCCCAGCGTGACCTGCAGAAACGTGATCTCGTCCCGGTCCCACATATGGCCCAGCTTTTCCGCCGCCGGGGCCAGGTAACGGGCGTAAAGCGTGTCCAGGGATTGCCCGTCAGCCTGAAGATCCAGCATCATGTCATCGGCGGCGACGCTGGACTCGGCGATCAGGGCCCGGCACAGCGCGTCGATTTCCGGCCCCTGCCCCGGCGGCACCCGATCTGTCTTGCGCACGGACAGGCGCAGCATCACTTCGCGCGCCAACTCTTCCAGCGCGCCGCGCGACAAACGCTTTTGCAGCGCCAGAACGCGGTCCAGCGAGGCTTGCAAGAAACTGTCGTCAAATCGTGTCATGGCGAACTTGCATACGATAGAATACGATTTCTAGCGTGGCCATGTTTCAAATCAAGCCTGCACTGGACGCGAAGGGCCCGTTCCCCTACCTGTGGGGCATGTATCGGAGACTGCGATGACCAAGCCCGCCCTGACAATCCACCTGGCCGCGCCGCGCGGATTCTGCGCCGGCGTCGACCGCGCGATCAAGATCGTCGAGATGGCGCTGCAGAAATGGGGCGCGCCCGTCTATGTGCGGCACGAGATCGTGCACAACAAATACGTGGTCGACAGCCTGCGCGACCAGGGCGCGGTGTTCGTCGAGGAACTGGAAGACTGCCCCGATGACCGTCCGGTGATCTTTTCCGCGCACGGTGTGCCCAAATCCGTGCCGCAGGCGGCCGAGGCGCGGCAGATGATCTATGTCGATGCCACCTGCCCACTGGTCAGCAAGGTCCATATCGAGGCCGAGCGTCACGCCGAGGCGGGCCTGCAGATCGTGATGATCGGCCATGCCGGCCACCCCGAAACCATCGGCACGATGGGCCAATTGCCCGCCGGTGACGTGCTGCTGGTGGAAACCGCCGATGACGTTGCGGGCCTTGACGTGCGCGACCCCGAAAAGCTGGCTTTCGTCACCCAGACCACCCTGTCGATCGACGACACCGCCGATGTGGTGGCCGCGTTGCAGGCGCGGTTCCCGGCGATCGTCGGCCCGCACAAGGAAGACATCTGTTACGCCACAACCAACCGCCAGCAGGCGGTCAAGGAAATCGCGCCCGACTGCGATGCCCTGCTGGTGGTGGGTGCGCCGAACTCGTCCAACTCCAAACGGCTGGTCGAGGTGGCGGCGCGCGCGGGCTGCGACTATGCGCAACTGGTGCAACGCGCGTCCGACATCGACTGGCGCGCGCTGGACGGGATCGCCAGCCTGGGCATCACCGCAGGCGCCAGCGCCCCCGAGGTGCTGGTGAACGAGGTGATAGACGCCTTTCGCGACCGCTATGACGTGACGGTGAACCTGGTGGAAACCGCGCAGGAACGGGTGAATTTCAAGGTGCCGCGCGTGTTGCGCGAACCGGCCTGACGGCGCCATGCCGACGCCATTCGACCCGGCCGACCTTTTTCAAAAGCCGCTGATGGCCAACCTGGCAACGATTGCCCGCGATGGCAGCCCCCGCAACGCCCCCGTTTGGTTTCATTGGGAGGATCAAGCCCTGTGGATGCCGAGCGATGCCGGGTCATCCTCGGTGGCGCGCATTGGGCACGATCCGCGTGTGGCCGTCGAAATCGTCGAGTATGACAATCACGGCGGCGTGTTGCGGCATCTGGGTCTGCGCGGGCAGGCACAGGTTCTGCCGATGGATCCGGCGCTTTTTCGGCGGCTTCTGACCCGCTATCTTGGTCCTGAAAACAGTTGGAACCCGTGGTTCATCCGGAACGTGGCGCGCATCGACGACCCCAATGGCCGACTGACAAGGCTTGTGCCCGACAGCATCTTTACCAACGATGTCAGTTATTTCCGCACAGGGCCCGACCTGGCCCGGCCCGACACCTGAAAGGACGCGCCATGATCACCCTGCAATTCCTGTTAACGGCCTTTGTCGTGGTCATCGCGCCCGGCACCGGCGTCATTTACACGCTGGCCATCGGGCTGGGCCAGGGCCGCTGGCCGGCCATCGCCGCGGCGCTGGGGTGCACCTTCGGGATTGTGCCGCACTTGCTGGCCGCGACGTTGGGCCTCGCGGCGGTGCTGCACGCCTCGGCGCTGCTGTTCAACGTGGTGAAATTCGCGGGCGTGGCGTATCTGCTTTACCTCGCCTGGACGGCGCTGCGCAGCGACGGGGCGCTGGCGATCAAACCCGCCGCCCGCTCCGACGCGGCCTGGCGCATCGCGCGTCGGGGTGCGCTGATCAACATCCTGAACCCCAAGCTTTCGATCTTTTTCCTGGCCCTGCTGCCGCCCTTCCTGTCGGGCAACCCGACCAGCGCCACGCTGGAAATGGGCCTGCTGGGGGCGGTGTTCATGGCGCTGACCTTTGCGGTTTTCGTGCTTTACGGCCTTTTCGCCGCGCGGGCACGCGACTGGATCCTGGGGTCAGAGCGGGTGATGACCTGGCTCAACCGGTCGTTCGCTGCGATCTTTGCCGCACTTGCGGGCCGTCTTGCACTGGAGCGCGCCTGAGGGTCATAAAGGCCCCATGACACAGATACCCCGTTCCGCCCTGCTCTTGGGCCTTGCCGGCCTGATCCCCTTTGTCTGGGGCGCCGTCACAACCATTTTCCCCGATTTGGGGATGTGGAGCGCGCGCGCCATCGGCCCACGCTTCACCGGGCCTTACGTGGGCCTGTTTTACGGCGCGATCATCCTGGCCTTCATGTCGGGCGTGTTGTGGGGGTTCGCCACCCGCGCCAGCGGCGCCGTCGCCACCACCGGCTATGCCCTGTCGGTGATCCCTGCGCTATGGGCATTCTTCATGACGGGCGGCGGCCCGACCAGCGCGGGCATAAGCCTGATCGCAGGGTTCGTGGCGCTTCTGGGCCTCGACTGGCTGTTCTGGAAACAAGAGCTGGCCCCGCCTTGGTGGATGAGCCTGCGGGTGATGCTGACGGTGGTGGTGGTCGCTTGCCTGGCCATCCCGCTGATATGACGCGCGACGACGAAACCCTGCGCGTCTACGACGCGCGCGCCGCCGAGTATGCCCGCGTGACCGCCGCGGATGCGCCGGGCCCTCTGCTGGCGGCGTTCATCGCTGCCCTGCCCACCGGTGCCCGCGTGCTTGACCTGGGCTGCGGCCCGGGCATCGATGCCGGGCACATGGCCGCCGCCGGCCTGGTGGTCGAGGCGCTGGATGCCTCTGCCGCCATGATCGACCTAGCGCGCGGCCAAAAAGGCGTTGCCGCACGGCAGGCCGATTTCGACATTTTCGCCGCCGAACGGCACAGCGCCGCCTATCACGGCATCTGGGCCAATTTCAGCCTGCTGCACGCCCCACGCGACGCCCTG